>QHZM01000523.1 GCA_003224665.1 Acidobacteriota bacterium | reverse complement strand
ACATCCCGGGCGGCGACGCGGTCCGCCAGTTCGAAAAGGTCGCGCATCGGCTTGCTCGAGCCGAGCATGGCGCCGAATTGACCTTCGGAAACGAGTTGACGCTTCAGGCGCCGGTTTTCCTCTTGGAGGTCAAGACGCTCGAGCGCCTTTTCAACCACCAGCCGGAGCTCGTCCACCTCGAAGGGCTTCGGCAGGTAATCGTACGCGCCGCTCTTCATCGCCTCGACGGCGATTTTTTCGGAACCGTGGGCCGTCACCATGATGACCAGGGGCGAATTCTCGCCCGCTTTGAGCTCCCGAAGAAGGTCGAGCCCGCTTTCTTCCGGCATTTCAATGTCGAGGAGCAATAAATCTGGATTCTCCCGCGGAATCAGCGGGCGAGCCGTGGCGGCGCTCTCAGCCTCAATCACTTTGTACCGGTCTTCGAGAGCACGCCGCATACCGTACCGGGCCGTGCGGTCGTCATCCACGATCAGAATGGATCGCATGCGTCTCCCTGGCCGGCGCGGCAGCGGCCGTCGTCGCGGCGCGAAAGAGCACTCGGAAGTGCGCGCCCCGCGAAGGAGCCGGCGGGCTAAGACATTCGACAGAGCCGCCGATTTCCTCCGCGCGACGCGCCACGATGGCAAGGCCTAGCCCCGTTCCCCCGGGGCGCGTGGTAAAGAACGGCAGGAAAATTTTTTCGCGGAGCTCAGGCGCGATCCCGGGACCCTGGTCCTCAACGCGGAGCTCGATGCGGCCGGACGCGTCGCCTTCCCGCGCCAGGCGGACCCGGATCGTCCCGCCGGGAGGGCTCACTTCGAGCGCGTTCACCAGGAGGTTCGAAATGATGTCGCTCGCCGCTTCTTCCCCGCCCTCGACGGGACATGGCGCGTGGGTTGATTCGAACTCGAGCCGCACCTGGCGGCGCTCGGCTTCCGCGCGCGTCAGGGCCAGCGCCCTGCCGGCGACGACTTCCAGGTCCGCGGGCCGGCTCGTGTGCCGAGCCGGCTTGGCGTAGCGGAGGACCTGGGAAATATTTGCGTTGAGCCGGTCAACCTCGCTCAGCACCAACTGGCAGTCCCGGCGGACGCGCTCCGGGAGGGTCGAGTCTTCCTCCAGCAACTGGACCAGCGTCTTCATGGAGCTGAGAGGGTTCTTGACGTTGTGAGCGATGCGCGCCGCCATTTCGCCGAGGAAGGCCATCTTCGCTTTCTCCGCCAGCTCCCGCTCAAGCTGCACTTTGGCGGAAATGAGCTGACAAAGTTCGATGGCCGCCGTCAACTGGTCCGCCAGGAGCTCGAGAGCGCCGAACTGGTCGCCGGAAAGCTCGGGCGTTGAGGGAAACACGTCGAGCGAGCCGAGGGCTTCGTCGCCACGGCGCACGGGGAACGAATAGGACTTCCCCTGTCCCGACCCTTCTCCGCGGTCCTGTCCGGGCGCGGGCAGCCGCAGAATGACTTGTTTCAGCCCCAGCGCGCTTGCGGCCCGCGCTTCAACGAACCGCGCGAGTGCCGTTACGTCCCCGGACTGCTTGGCGTAGTCCTGGATCTCGGTCGCAAGCCTCTGGACGCTTTCGAATTCCGAGACGAACGCCGCGTGCAGCGCGCGGTTGATCACCTTCTTGACGGGCTCGAGGAAAACCACGAGAAGGAAAATCATCACGGCTTCCGTGACGGCGGAAGGAAGAATGCTCCGCATCTCGAGGAAGCCGCTCAAACGGCGCATGAAGTTCAAATAGATCAGTCCGGCGAAGATGGCCACGATGGAAAAGACAAGGTTTCGCTGCACGCGGAAGTTCCCAAAAGAGCCCTACCGCCAGCAGGACCTGAACCCCTGCCAGGCAGGCATGGAAATGCACAAGCCGCGGGTCTTGCACCCAGCGTCGAAGTGAAAAATTCAGGTTAAAGACCGCGCCCACGCACTGCGCGGCGACCAGCCAGACGACCAGGGCCCAGCCCCAGGGCCGCACAGCAACGAAAGGGCCGAGCTCGAGTCGAGCCAGGAGCCTTGCAATGATCCACGGGGCGCCC
>QHZM01000522.1 GCA_003224665.1 Acidobacteriota bacterium | reverse complement strand
CTGGAGTGATTGTGCTCGGCAAAACTGCTCCGCTGGAAATTTCTGCTAAAACCGGAGGGTTCGGACGAAAAGGGCCCGGCCAGTGATCGCGATGGATAGTAGGGCGCCCCGCTACACTGCCGGTCTCGTTGCGCTGACGCGTTTCGCCCTGGCGATTTCGTTGAGCGCTTCGTGTATAGCCCAGGACCGCAAGCCCGAGACCGTCGACAGCAAGCCGGCCGAGTCCAAACCGTCAACCGAGTCCAAATCAAAAGCTGCGCCTGCGGCGGGGGCGGAGGGACAGGCTGCGCAACAGCGGCTCCAACTCAATTTACTGGGCCAGACGGACACGGCGTCGGGGGAGAGTCGGCGCAATGAAAACGTACAGTTCAGCCTGATCGATACGAACACGATGCGAGAGATGAATGCCCGTGTCGGTACGACGGCGACGTTGATCGAGCAGTTTCAGCCCGAGCGGAGTTACTTCGGGTCGGAATACGGGCGCCCGCCGACAATCCCCCTACACCTGCCGGCGGCGCGTGATTCCGTAACGCACGGCGCGCTGTGGGAGACGCATAGCAACCATCTGTTCCGTGCGCGGTCGTTTTTCCAGGTGGGTGGCGTGCGGCCGGCGACGGAGAACGAGTACGGTTTTCGATTTGCCAGCAAGCTCCGGCGGACGGCGTGGATTTCGCTCGAAGGCGGCCAGCAGAAGCTACGGGGTTTTGTGAATGGGAACGTTCTGGTGCCCAAAGCGGACGAGCGGACGCCGCTCGCGACTGACCCCCTCCTTCGCCAGTTGGTGGAACAGTTTCTGGCGGCATACCCGCCGGAGCCACCGAACCGGCCGGATATCGACTCTCGCGCGTTGAACACCAACGCGCCGCAGCGGATCAACACAAACTCCGTGGGCTCGAGGATCGATGTGCCCCTCGGGACGAACGACCGGCTTGGGTTGCGGTATCAGTTCACCTCGCAGCAGGTGGACGCGTTTCAGTTGGTGGCAGGGCAGAATCCGGATACCGACACTCATTCGCATACCGCGGTGATCACCTGGTCGCGGGCGTTCAGCGCCGCCACGGTGGGGAATTTTTCGGCGGGGTTCGAGCGGATCACGACACTCATCCGTCCGGATGAGAATGGGATAGGACCGTCGGTATTCGTGGCGAACGTCATTCAGGGGCTGGGGCCGCCGCCGCCGATTCCGATTGTCCGGGCGCAGAACACTCCTCGGTACTCCGAGCTCCTACACGCAGTCGCTGGGGAACACGCACCGGGGGTTCCGGACCTGGAGTTTCCTGCTGTATGCCGGCAACGCTTGGAAGCTGACGCCCGACCTGACACTGAACGCTGGCATCCGTTATGAACCGATGACCCGCCCCATCGAAGTGAACCGCCTGGATACGATTCCGTTTCCGTGCGACTGCAACAATGTCGCGCCCATGCTGGGATTTGCTTACCGTTTGCCGGGGTCCGGGGGTGTCGTGAGGGGCGCTTACGGAGTGCAATACGGCGAGATTTTCGAGACAACCTACAGTCAGGTGCGGATGAGCCCGCCGGGGAGCTACCGAGTATTCGTGGGCGCGCCGGATCTGCGGAATCCGCTGGGCGGACTTACGTTGGCCGACATCGGTCCGGGCTTTCGCGCCGGGATCTTTGATGTTTCCTCCAACATGAAGACGCCCTACAGCCACCAATACAACTTCAGTTGGGAGCGGGACCTGGGGCGTGACGTCAAGTTACAGTTGGGCTATGTCGGCAGCCGGACTCACAAATTGTTCCAGATGTGGTTCGACAATCGAGCGCGCGTCGTGCCGGGGATCCCGCAGACGACGGCGACCATCAATGAGCGCCGTCCCGACCCGAACCATCTCGAAGTGCTTCGGCTGCTGAACGGATCTCGCGCTTATTTTGATGCGGGCCGGGTGACGGTCGTGGTGCCGAGAGTGCGCGGAATCAGCCTGGATGCCTCGTATTGGTTCAGCAAATCGATCGACTTGGGGAACGACTTCACGAGCACGTTATCGGGCGTGGATGCGCGCCAGGGGCAAAGCCAGTCCGAAGGCAATGTGCATGCGGATTTGAAGGGCCGCTCGCAGTTTGATCAGCCGCATGCACTGCTGTTGCGAGGATGGTATGAGACGCCCGGGTTGGGGGCGAGGCAGGGATGGTTGCGGGGAATTGCCGGGCGGTGGACCGTCTCCGGCGTCTTTTCGCTCAAAAACGGGACCCCCTTCAGCGTGGAATCGGGCTCGGACGGGCCAGGGTTCGGCAACGTGGACGGGCAAGGTGGCGACCGGGTGGACGTGCTGGATCCGTCGGTGCTCGGACGCGCCATCGGGAACCCCGACACATCGCAAAGCCTGTTGCCGCGCGCGGCGTTTGCCTTCATACAGCCGACCGCGGAGCGGGGCAACCTGGGTCGGAACACCTTCCGGCGGGGCAAGATTGCCAACATGAATGCCATGCTCGAACGGACGTGGGAGCTGCGCCGGGCGTGGAGCTTGCAGTTCCGCGCGGAGTCGATCAACTTTTTCAACACCCCGCAGTTCGCCGCGCCCAATAACAACCTTGTGTCGCCGAGCTTTGGCGCGATCACGAATACGCTGAACGACGGACGGACGTTCCGTTTCCGGTTGCAGATGCAGTTCTGAGCGGGCTTCGTGGTAGCCTGGCGGCGATGTGCAAGATGAAACCGCGGAAGACGGCCGAAGCGGTCAGCGCTGTGGTGCCGGGCAGATGAAGAGTCGTGCTGCCGTGAGCTAGGTTGTCCATCCAAATCGAAATCAACTGGCGACTACGAAGAAAAGAGGTGCCTTAAAATGAGCAGAACTCGCGATGCAAGGATCCGAATTTTTGCGCTTGCGGGGCTGTTGGTATGCCTGGCGGGCTGGGCCCCGGGACAAACCTCGCGGGACGCGCTGGAGCGCGGTTTCAAGGAGCCGCCGGATTCAGCCAAGCCGCGGGTGTGGTGGCACTGGCTGAACGGCAACGTCACCAAAGAGGGCATCACGGCGGACCTGGAGTGGATGAAGCGCGTCGGCATCGGCGGCATGCAGATGTTCGACGGCAGTTTAGGCGTACCTCAATTTGTGGACAAGCGGCTG
>QHZM01000163.1 GCA_003224665.1 Acidobacteriota bacterium | reverse complement strand
CGTGGGCCTGGAGGATGTGATCGAGGAACATCTTGCCGTAACCGCGCCGGTAACGCGGCTCGCGCGGGCGCCAGTCCGCAAGCCGCTTTTTCATTTCGGCTTCGGCGACGAGCAATTCAATCCGCCCTGCGTTTACGTCAAGCTCAATCGGGTCGCCGTCCCTGACGGCTGCGAGCGGGCCGCCGATCGCCGACTCCGGGCAGGTGTGAACGACGAGCGTCCCGAAGCTCGTGCCGCTGATGCGGGCGTCGCTGAGCCGCACCATGTCCTTTACTCCCGCCTTGAGCAGTTTCGACGGTATCGGCAGGTGTCCCCATTCGGGCATGCCGGGCGCCCCCTTTGGCCACGCCGACTTCAGCACCAGCACTGAACTTTCGTCAACTTTCAAGCCTGAATCTTCCAGCCGCGCGAGCAAGTCCTCGTTGTTCTCAAACACGACGGCGCGGCCTTTGTGCTTGAGCAGGTGAGGGGATGCCGCGGACCGCTTGATCACCGCACCCTGCGGCGCCAGGTTCCCTTTCAGGACCACTGTCCCGCCCGAGGGGTAAAGCGGCTGGTCGAGGCTCTTGATGACTTCCCGGTTGAAGCATTTGGCCGTGGCGACATTTTCACCGATCGACTTCGACGTCACGGTCAAAGCGTCGAGATGCAGGATGGAACTGATGTCCTTCATGAGCGCGCGTAGGCCGCCCGCATAGCAGAAGTCCTCCATCAAGAATTTCCCGGAAGGCTTTACGTTGGCCAGGACGGGGGACGTGCTGGAAATTTCGTTGAACTTTTCGAGTGGCAGCGGGATGCCGAGCCGGCCCGCAATCGCCACGAGGTGGATGATGGCGTTGGTCGAGCCGCCCAAGGCCATGAGGACACGGATGGCATTTTCAAAAGCTGCGGGAGTAAGGACGCGCGAGGGTCGCAGGTCCTCCTTCGCCATCTCCACCATCCTGGCCCCGCTCGCTTCCGCCATAGCCAGGCGGCGTGAATCGGCGGCGGGGATGTCCGCGCATCCTGGGAGAGTCATGCCGAGCGCCTCCGCCATGCAGGCCATTGTTGAGGCGGTGCCCATCACCGTGCAGTGGCCCGCGCTGCGCGAGATGCAACCCTCGATCTCGCACCATTCCTCCTCGCTCAGGCGGCCGGCGCGGACCTCATCCCAGTAGCCGCGCAGGTCCGTGCCGGAACCGAGCTCGACGCCGCGCCACATCCCCCGCAACATGGGCCCGCCCGGCACCACGATGGCGGGGATGTCTGCGCTGGCCGCGCCCATCAGTTGGGCCGGCGTCGTCTTGTCGCAACCGCAGAGCAGCACGACCCCGTCGAGCGGATAAGCCCGGATCGACTCCTCCACGTCCATCGCCATCAGGTTGCGGTAGAGCATGGTGGTCGGCTTCATCAGCATTTCGCCGAGAGAGATGGTGGGGAATTCGAGCGGGAACCCGCCCGCCTCCCACACGCCGCGCTTGACCGCCTCCGCCACCTGGCGCAGGTGCGCGTTGCAGTTGTTCAGTTCGCTCCACGAATTGCAGATGCCGATGACCGGCTTGCCTTGAAACACGCGCTCGCTGAATCCCTCAGCGCGCAACCAGGCGCGGTGCGCCAGCCCCCATCGGTCGAGCTTTCCGAACCATTCGCGGCTGCGCAATTTGAGAGGCAAGTTGCTGGGTGTTTTGCTCATGCCACGGGTCCTTTCATTTCATTATGAATCTTCCTTTGACGCGCCGAACGCCTCACGCGCGAGGCAATCGGCTGATGCGCCAACTTATCACACTCCAAATTCATGCTGACCGCAATTCCGGCCGACCCTTGAAGTGGTAGATTAATTCAGCAAGGGTCCTTGAATTTCAACGGGAGCGCGGTGAGAATACCGTCTGCCCTGGCTAAACCTTCGCACAAGAGGAGAAAACGATGCGCCCAGTGACTTTCATTGCCATGGGCCTGGTAGTTATAGGAACGGCCCTGATCGCAATACCCGGAAGAGGATCAGACCCCAGCGCGGCTGCAAAGGCCGGACGCGAGTGGGAGATCCATGACAGGAACCGGCCGCTACCCCTCACCATTACGCCCGGAGAGGCAAGCACGCAGGAGCGGGCCGGCCGGCCGCCCTCGGATGCTGTTGTCCTTTTCGAGGGCAAAGACCTCTCCGCGTGGCAGGGTGCTCAAGGCGGGCCGGCAAAATGGAAGGTTGAAAACGATTACTTCGAAGTCGCGGCGAAGACCGGAAACATCAAGACGCGGCAGGCTTTCGGCGACTGTCAACTGCACGTCGAGTGGGCCGCCCCGAGCCCCCCTCATGGGGAAGACCAGGACCGAGGAAACAGCGGCGTCTATTTAATGGGCCTCTATGAAGTCCAGGTCCTTGATTCCTACGAAAGTAAGACCTACGCGGACGGCCAGGCCGCGGCGATCTACGGGCAGTACCCGCCCCGGGTCAACGCCTGCCGTCCTCCGGGCCAGTGGCAGACCTACGACATCGTTTTCCACGGGCCGCGTTTTGACAAAGACGGCAAGCTGCTCCAGCCCGCGTTCGTCACAGTCCTGCACAACGGCGTCCTCGTTCAGGACCACGTCGCCCTCATGGGTCCGACCGAGCACAAGCAGCGGCCGCCCTACCGTGCTCACCCGGCCAAGCTGCCTCTGACGCTCCAGGACCACAATCACCCTGTCCGCTTCCGGAATATTTGGGTCCGCGAGCTTGCGGAACCAGAACCGTGAGCGTCAAGAAGCGATTCCGGGAATCGCCGAGGGCAGCACCTGAGGTCTGCATATTAGAGCGACAAGTCCGATTGACGCGCCTGCGCGACTGGCTCGAGTCGCTCGCGGCCAGCGAGGTCCACAAACTCTGGGACGAGAGTCGGCAATTCGGCCAACGGGCCAATTCGGGACGAATCCGCAAGAGCCAATTTGGACTGCCGTTGTTGAAACTAAAAGGCTGCATCGTGGACCTGCATTGGTTCATCAAATCGGCAACAATACGAAACCCTGTACCCGCTCTGGGAGCGAAAAGTTCGCCGGAGGGCCTTTGGCTCCGACGGGCGGTCATTGAAGAGAGGAGACTCATATGATCGAGACAACTTCTGGCAACCGCGTGGAAATTGCAAAACTCATCCTGGTGCCGAGCTTGATTACGCTCGGCGTTACGATCCTGCGCGTGGTCGGTGAACTCCAGAACTGGTCACCGATACTTTTCGGCAAAGGGGCGGGCGGCGGTGGTGCAATCGTCGGCATCGCGTGGCTCGCGCCCATCTTCGGTATCTATTTCGCGCTCAAGCTATCGGGAACTGGCGCAGGACCGGCCAAACTGGGGAAGACGTTCGCTTTATGGGGCCTGGGACTGCTCCTGTTGGTCTCGGGTGGTTATCTGCTATTTTCCGCCCAGTTCGCCTCGCTTGCCAAAACCGTCGCGGGATTTTCGCTGATGGCAGCGACTGTGGTGGTCCAGCTTTGGGGGTGGCCGAGCCTCACTAAAGTTCTGGTCGCCTACGGGTATGCGGCACGGATCCCCGTGCTGATTGTCGTGTTCTTGGCGTTTCGCGGGAGCTGGGGCACCCACTACGACGCCTTGCCGCCCGGCTACGAATCGAAAGGTTTTGCGTCGGACTTCATCGGTTTCGGAGTCCTGCCGCAGATGATTCTCTGGATAGCGTTTACGGTGCTGGCGGGGACGCTCTTCGGCGCAGTTGCCGCCGCGATCGCCACGCGACGCAAACCCGCGGCGCAACCGGCGGCGTGAAGACGCCGGCGCGTCCGTCCAATGACGAAACTCATGGGCTAGCAGGAGAGGTGCTATCCCAGCGAAGAAGAAAGCTCATGCGCGCGAAGTGAAGCTCTATGTCGACACGCGGAAGGGCGCGTTTATCTTCCGCAGCGACCCCCGGCGAAAATCCTGGAAGATCGACGGCCCTCACTTCCCCGGCTGGGAGCGAGGAGCGCAGAGTTTCGATTTGCTGAAACTCTGCGGTTCGTCCTCAGAGAGAGCCGCAGACTTCGAAGAACACGAAGTCTGATGCGCTAACTTGCTGAACAGGCATTTGAATTCTTCCTGCCCTTGTCGGGTTCGGATGCAGTCGGGTACCTGTCTCCCTGTTCTCTTCGCAGGAGCTACGCCTTGCCCGGCCTCGGCCCAGAGAAACTTTCCATGCGCCACTTTGTTCCGCTGTGTTTGTTAGTCGCCTCTCTAGCTGTCCTCGCAAGTTGCGGCGGTGGGGGAACGTCTTCTGAAACGACCCTTGTTGTTCACCCGGCCATGAGTTCCTATCCCTCTAACGCGTTTGTAGGCCTTGGCGGAACTGAGGTCATACTCGTGAGCTTTGTAGGGACTAACAATACGAGCATCACATGCAGCATTCAGGAAGGGTCATTGGGAGGGAGTGCTGATTGTAGCCAACCTGCCCAAGCGACCTTCACAGCGCCAGCAACCGCCGGCACCTACCACCTCATTATCACCAGCCAAGCCGACCCGACCGTTAGCCTGACTGTAACATTGAGGGTAACATCTGGTGTGGGAAAGTTCGTTCCTACCACAGGATTGCCTGTCACTGGGCGTTTTAAGTGTCACACCGCTACGCTCCTACCAAACGGCATGGTCCTCATCGCTGGCGGGGGGTCTGTTTTGTCAGGTGGGGCCATCCTTGCAAGCGCTGAGGTCTACAATCCTACAACAGGGATGTTTGTGGCCACAGGAACTATGAATAACCCTCGTTGCGATCACACCGCTATTCTTCTGCCGAACGGTGAGGTGCTCGTTGCGGGTGGGAGTGATGCCTCAGGCAACCCATTATCAAGCGCGGAGCTTTACGACCCCGGCATAGGCACTTTCACTTCGCTGAGCAGTATGGCGACTCCGCGTGCCCGTCACACAGCCACGCTGCTCGGGAACGGGAAGGTCTTGCTGGCAGGAGGCAACGCGGGAACAGGATCCAGCTTTACAGTCTTCAACACAGCCGAACTCTTCGACCCGGGTACGAGCATCTTCACGACAACTGGAAATCTGACTGCTGCACGTGGAGAGCACACGGCAACCGTACTCCAGGATGGGCGTGTCCTTCTTACCGGAGGATACGACAATAATCCGGCAAATGGCCAAGTGTCCGCCGAGATCTATGATCCTGCCAGCGGCCAGTTTACTGCAACGGGCAGCATGGCTACTCCGCGAGCGTTTCACACCACGACGCTGTTGCAAAACGGCAAGGTGCTCGTTACTGGAGCCTTAAACCTTCTTATTACAGGCGGCGAAAAGGCTGAGTTGTTCGATCCCACGAACGGTACGTTTAGCCCAACCGGAAACATGAATGTCGTCAGGTTTTTCCCCGCAGCAACACCGCTTGCCAATGGGCAGGTGCTCATAACCGGCGGGCTGTCGGCAGGAGGAGGTATCTTTGTAAATTCCGATAGATCGGCTGAGCTCTACGATCCTGCATCGGGTCTGTTCTATGTCACAGCTAACATGAACAGAATCAGGTTTGGGCATCGGGCGATTCTCTTGCCCGACGGAACAGTTCTTGTCGTGGGTGACGAGATTGAGTCTGGCAAACCAACTGGCTTTAACGACGAGGCGGATCTATATCTGCCATGACCGACCTTCACCCTCAAATCGGCACGTCGCGGGTGGCGCACACGTGCCGCTGATTGGCATGTGTGCGGTCAGTGAACCCCCAGCCGGAGCCGGGCCCAGTGACAGGAATGGCCAGAACCTGATCGTGGAAATCTTCCCGTAGTTCTGAGTTTGCCTTGAGGTCAATGACGACCGCCGTCGGCTCCCCGCCCTCATCGACAACGTATTGAACGCCCTTCATCATTGGCTGCTCTCCGCTCGGCATTATATCGTCAGCTCAGGTCGATTTGAAGATATCGGTGCCAGCGGGGTAGCCGAAGTTAATGGGCAGCCAATTTTGCGAGGCCAAGGTCGGTGGGCGCGCCCCCATCTAGGCATTCCCTAACCTGAAAATCGGCTCAATTCCGGGTGCGCGGGCCAGCAAGGCTTTTTCCTCTTCCGGCCCCACCGGTTCAAATTGCCGGGCCACTTCCAGGGCAAGGCGGAAATACTTTTCGTCGCCGGGAGGGACAGCCGCCGTAATCGGTTGCGAAAGCGTCCACCGCAAGGCGAGTGACGCTTCTTCCGGCAAGGCGCACGGCTGGTACCAGCACTTGGGATTCGGTCGTTCGCTCTCTTTGAGAGACGAGGGCCACCTGGTTTTCGCCATCGCTTTGAGCGCAAGAATGCCCATACCCTTTTCCCGGGAGCGCGCCAGAACTTGCGGCCCGAAATTCGCCTGAGAGAAGAGCACAAAATTGACGGGGAAAAGGATCGTGTCAAAGTCGAAGCGGTCCATCGCCGCAAGGGCCGTCTCGACGGAATGCGCCGAAAAGCCGATGAAACGAATCTTGCCCGCCTTCCGCGCCGCGACGAAAGTTTCCAGCGCCCCGCCGGGACCGAGCGCCTGGTTGAGGTCTTCCATCTTGGTCAAGGCATGAAGCTGGTAAAGGTCGAGATGGTCCGTCCGCAAAAGCTTCAGCGACTGATCGAGTTCCGCCGCCGCGCCCGCCTTGTCGCGCTTCAGGGTCTTACAGGCGAGAAAGGCCTTCTGGCGGTAAGGCTCCAGGGCCGGGCCGAGGCGCTCCTGGGCGTTGCTGTAGCTGGGGGCTACGTCGAAGTAATTGATGCCGCCGTCAAACGCCTCCGCGACGAGATTGTTGGCGAAACCCTGCTCCGTGTCCATCACCGCGACCCCTCCGAGGGCGATGATGGAAAGATCGATTCCGGTCTTCCCCAGTCTCCGCTTCGGCACCGTCGGAAGCTTGGTCGCCATAGACGCCGCCTTCGCGAGTGGTTCGAGAACTTTGCGCGAGGCTGCGAGTCCCGCAGCCGCTGTGCCCTTCGTCAGCAAATCTCTTCGACGCATCTGACTCTCCTCCCCCTGCTTCCATAATTCAAACACAGCCGTTCCACTCGCTTCATAACATTCCCAAACGTCTACGTCAATCGAGATATCCCATCCAGAGTGGAGGCAAGCTTCGGACCGGGACTTTGCAGGGGCTTGTTTGGGTTGTTGGCGAATCTACCCCAGACCGCCCCGGCGGGCGAGGTGCACTCGACAGAACGACTGTCGCCTCCAGCGGACCGCCGACGCTCTTCTCCGAGGCGTCGAGGAAACCCTCAAACCGGCGGCCCTTTCGCACACGCAGTATAACGCCCTCCGGATCCTCCGCGGGGCCGGGCTTAAGGGCCTGGCCTGTCGCGAAGTCGCCGACCGGATGCTGACCCGCGACCCTGACATTACGCGCCTCCTCGACCGCCTTGAGGCCCGCGGGCTTGTGACGCGCTCCCGCGAACGGCTGGACCGGCGCGTCATCACGGTGCGGATCACTGAGAAAGGACTGAAGCTTTTGGAAAAACTCGACCAGCCGATTTTGGAACTTCACTGGCGCCAGCTACGGCACCTTGGAGCCCGGCGGCTCCGCAGCCTCATGAGCCTGCTCGACTTGGTGCGGGGAGGGCAGCGGCTTGGGGGAAAATAAGTCGTTGTAACGAACAACGTGGTGACGACATCTAAGGGGACAGAGCGGGCGAGGAGCCGTAGACCTGTTCAGCCCGCGGGAGGCACCGATGATTAAGGTCATCAAATCGCATGAGCGGCACCACGCGGACCGCGGCTGGCTTTCCACCTACTGGCATTTTTCGGTCGATGATTACAATGACCCCGCCAACATGAGCTGGGGGCCGCTGCGCGTCTTTAACGACGACGTCATCCAGCCCGGGCAGGGATTCGGCCCGCACCCTCACCGTGACATGGAAATCGTCACCTACGGGCTCGAAGGAGAACTCGCGCACCGGGACAGCGAGGGAAACACCGGCATCATCCACCCGGGTGAGGTTCAGGTCATGTCGGCCGGAACGGGCATCGTCCATTCCGAATACAATCACTCAGGAGAAAATCCTGTCCACCTCCTCCAGCTATGGATTCTTCCTCGCACCAAGGGGTTGAAGCCCCGCTGGGAGCAGCGACCGTTCACCCGCGCGGAGAGGAGCGGAAAGCTGCTTTCCGTTGTATCCTCGGGCCTGGTACCGGGGACGCTGCGGATTGACCAGGACGCGGCGATTTATGTTTCCGCGCTGGACAAGAAACAGTCCGTCACCCACACGAGCGCGCCCGGGCGCAAGGCGTATGCCTTCGTCATCGCGGGAAGTCTCGATTTGAACGGTATCCGGCTCGCGGCAGGCGACCAGGCGCGAGTT
>QHZM01000162.1 GCA_003224665.1 Acidobacteriota bacterium | reverse complement strand
TTCCGCCGCGACATCTCCGAGTCGCCGTAAATCTGCGCCAGGCCGGTCAGGCCCGGCCTCACGGCGTGCCGCCGGTCGAAACACGCAATCTCTTTACGAAATTTTGCGACCAGCTCATCCCATTCGGGCCTGGGACCGACGAAGCTCATGTCACCGCGGAAAATGTTCCAAAGCTGTGGGAGTTCGTCCATCGCCGTGGCCCGCAGGATCCGCCCCAGGCGAGTCACCCGAGGGTCGTTCTCCGCGGTCGGCACGGCCCCTTCGTGGCCGTTCGGACTCGCAATCATCGAGCGAAACTTCAGGCAGTTGAAAACTCTGCCGTCCTTCCCAACCCGTCCCTGGCGGTAGAAGACCGGCCCCTGGCCTTCGAGTTTGTTGGCCAGCGCGACGAGCCCCCAGAGCGGTGACGAGACCACGAGCCCCGCGCCCGAGAGGCACACGTCGAAGAACCGCTTGAACGCGGAATCAACGTACCCGTTGTGCCCGGCAGAATCAGCCATGACCGTTGCCGCCGCGGGCGAGCATCAGGCTGCCCAGCGTCGCGAGCAGGGCTCTGCGGTGCCAGTCGAATTTCAACAGGCCGTTGAGCCGAGCCAGAATCTTTCGGGAATTCACCAGCTCGAAAATTCTTTCAAGAGCGCTGTCGGGAAGGGAGGCGGCCAATTCTCGCGCAAAGTATCCCGTCAGGAGCTCGTTCCCGAAGGCCGACCGCCAATAGCGCTCGAATTCAGAAAACCGCGAGGCCGAGAAATCGCCCTGGCGAAAGGCGCGCAGCACAACTTCGGCGGCGAATTCGGCCGAAAGCAGTCCGTAATAGATCCCCCCGCCGGTGGAAGTTTTGACGTGGCCCGCCGCCTCACCGATCGCAACCAGCCGCTCCGCGGTCGAACGGCCGACGGGAACCTGCGCGATCGCTTTTTGTCCTGCCTGCACGCACGAACCGTCAAGCCCGGGAGCAATCCGCCGCAGCAGGGCGAGGAAATAGGCTCGAGGATCCTCGTGGGTCATAATCCCGACGCGGGCTCGCCCGTGGCCGAGCGGAATCTCCCACGCGAACGCGCCTGGAGCGACCGACCGGCCGACGAACACCCGGGTCGGGGCCGACCCCTCTTGCCCGGGGAGCGTGACCTCCGCCTGCATCGCCCTGAGCAGTTGCCGCGGTCGGGCGAGGTTGAGGACCCGGTTCAGGCAGCCGTTGACTCCCGAAGCAATCAAGGCCACGCGCGCTTTGATCACTCGGCGCTCTCCTTCCTCATTGCGGACGCACAGGTCAACGTGCCGCTTGTTGCGCTCGATGGATTCCACCCGCTGGTTGAGTTCGATCCTGGTCCCTGCGGCGGCCGCCCGCTCGCCCAAAGCGCGGTTGAACGCCGCCTTGTCAACGACCCGCGCAAGCGGCGCTTCGCCCAGGTGTTCCATGGTCTTGCCTGAGGGCGAAATGGCTTGAATCGAGAGGATTGCCGTCAACACCGGACTGGTCGGGAGACCGAACCGCGAAAAAGCCTCTTCGCCAATGACCCCTGAACAGATGGCGCCCCGGCCGAGCTGCGCCTGCGCTTCGATCAGCGCGACGTCGAGGCCGGCGGCAGCCAGGCGGCTTGCGGCGTGTAACCCGGCTGGACCCGCGCCGACCACCACCACGTCTCTCACGCGACCTCCTCCGTTGTGTTTGACGCGGGCCGCCACTCGGTTCCCCGCCAAACGGACCTGGCGATATTGTTCATGACCTTTTACGACCTCCACGCGAAAGGCAGACAAGCGCGCAACATTCAATCGAGATCGCCTCTCGGAGCTTCGGCGATGCCTGCTGCCGCGCAGACGGCAAACCACGCCGCGTTGGCGGGGATGTGCAGATTGAAATCGAAGAAACTGTGGACCAGAAGGGTGCAGCACGCGACAGTCGAACCGAGCTGGATGATTCCCGTTTCATTTCCCGCTCGGCGCGCCAAATCTCTAAACGCAAGGCGGAAGAAAAACGCGACCCCCACCAGAATCAGGACACCGCCCACCAGACCCGTCTCGACCAGAGCCTCGACGTAATCGTTGTGGGCGTGGTCCCAGACGAGGTCGGTTGGAAAGCTCCTGACTTCGGCATAAGCCGTCTCGAAGCTGCCCAGGCCCGTGCCCGTCCAGGGATGCTTTTTCAAGAGCCGGAGAGATTCCATTGCCACGGCTTCCCGCTGCATCAGGCCGGCGTCCGAAGCGCGCGTGAAATCCAAGGCAGCGGCCAGCCGGGCGGAAATCTCTCCCGGGTCGACCCAGAAAAAAAGCAATAACCCGGCAAGGATTCCCAAGGGCGCTCGCATGCCCAGTTTTTTCAAGTCGCCAAGGCCGCCGCCTGACCAGCACATCCCCAAGGCAATCGAAACGCCCGCCAGCAAGGAAAGCATTCCGCCTTTCGAGCCCGAAAGCAGGAAAGACGCGAGCGTGACGGCCAAGCTAAACATCAGCAAACCTCGTCCGGGGCGATTCCGGGGCCGGGAAAGGAGGAAGCCCGCGGAGACCGGGATGAGCATTTCGAGCAGGCCCGCGAAGTGGCTGTGGTTCACATAAGGCCCGAACGTCCATCCCTCCGCCTTGACGGTCCAGTAAATCAGGCCCTGGCTCGAAAAGAACTGGAGAATGGCAAACAAACCGACGAGGAAACCGAGCGCCGTCGCTAAGAACCCGAACCACCGCCAAGTCTTCGCGGCGGCTCCGTGCCAGAGCTGGGCCGCAAGGAAAAAGAAAAGAAAATCCGTGGCGAACTTGAACACCGCTTCACGCGTAGCTAAACGGTTCAACGTCAGGCCGCCGGCCCGTTGGACCATTCCCCATAAGAGAAAGAGGCCCGCTAGTGAATGGAGCGGCGACCAGGCGATCCTGGGCGCACTCTGGCGGACGCTCCCGACCGCCCACAGAAAAACACCGGCCGCGACGACGACCCCGACCGAAGCCCACGCCCAGGTCTGGACGGCACCGAAGGCCCACGGCGAAGCGAAGAGCGCAGCGGCGAGAACGCCGCGGGACGCCGCAACGCACCCTCCTGCTACTTCCGCGCGCTGCTCGGGGGCCACAAGCGAGGCCGGTGCGGCCGCCGCCTTCGGCGGCCATGCCACCTCAAGATTGCCGGGCCGGGGCGTGGCTCCGCTCGAATGGAGAAATGATTTTGAGGGTGACCGCATCAATCCAAAAACGACCTGCGATTTCGGAGGGAAAACTACGACTGCGCGGCCGCCAGCCCGAGACTCGCAGAAATTCCGTCCTCGCCCCTGCCGCAAACTCAACGCTCACGCGGTGCCAGGGCGCCGTCCCGGTCGTCGTCTCGGTCGAGACGTTGACGCAGTCGGGACAGTCCAAGTCGAGCACGCGCAGGCGCGGCCCGCTGTCCGAAGTAACGTCTTCAGTTCGAACGTAACCCGAGAGCTCGTAAGTCCCCCCGGGACTCACCGGCACGATCTGGTAGACGGGCTCGTAGTCTTCGTTCCGTGCCACGGTAAACTCCACTCGCAGGCATCCGGCGCCGTGGTAGGCGCGCGGATCCGAGAAATCAACGGCGAGGAACCGTTCTGCCTTGATGTGCCAATCGAGGCCGGCGTTGAGCGGCGAGCGTTCGAAGTCGCCGTTGAAGAGGATATCGGCCGAGTCGCTGCTGCGCGGCCTTTCGACGATTCGCATCCGCTCGAGGTCTTTCCAGACGTTGGCGGCGTCCCGGAACCGTCGCAGCTCGAGCAAGCTGTCGAGGTAGGGCTTCACCCAAGTCAGCCTGAGGGCCCATGTTCTGGCCGCAGTCGTCTGCCACACCTCGCGGGCAAAATCCGCCTTCCCGCTCGCGCACAGAAAATTGATAAAGGACAGGGTCAATTCGGGATTTTTTTCAGGTCCCGGCAAGACCCTTTCCAGGATCACCGCAGGGTCGCCAACCGCGCTCAACGAGGCCGCAAAAACCGAGTTGGCATAGGACGGACTTACTTCGAGCAGGCGCCTGAAATGCGCCATGCCTTCCTTGTTCCGATCATTCAGCAGGTAGTGATTGCCCGCCATCCAGTGGAGCCTCGGAGTCATCGGGCTGAGTCGCAGGGCGCGCTCAAATGCCGTGTCGGCGCACGCGGTATCCCGGATCGAATCGCACGCCGAGCCGAGAGCCGCCCAGTAACCGGCGACGTGCGGAGCGAGCTCCGTGGCGCGACGAAGTTCCCCGACCCCTTCGACCGGGTCGAGGTGGTCGAGGGCGTATGAGTCAACCAGGCCGAGCCGGAAGTGCAGCTCAGGGCTTGAGGGGTCGAGGCCGAGCGCCCTTTGGATCTTTCGCGGCTCGAAAGATTCCGCAAGCACGGCCACGACGGCAAGGCGCGCTCCTTCACCCGCCATCAGCGCCGCCGCGATTCCCACAGCCAGCAAAACGGCTGTTTTCCGCCAGGCTGAAGCAAGGGATAAATCAAACACAGAACCAGATAACGTGCGCCGCAGGCTCACGACTTCACCGCGCTCTGTTCTTCATCGGTGAGGTAATACTTTCCGTAAGCGGAAGGATAGTAACTTCCGTAATAACCGTTCCGTCTGGCGTCGAGCTTATTGAGAACGACTCCCAGGACCTTTCCACCGGCGTTCTCGAGGATCTTGTGAGTCCGCTGGATCGCGCCGCGAACCGTCATTCCGCTCTCGACCACCAGCATGATCCCGTCAACCAGCGGGGTAAGGATTGTCGCGTCCGTCACAAGGAGCACGGGCGGGGAATCGATCACCACATGGTCAAAACGCCCGCGCAGCTCGGCCAGGACTTCCTTCATACTGACCGAGGATAGCAGGTCAGCGGGATTCGGAGGGCGCGGCCCGCCGGGGAGGACCCACAAGCCCGGCAAGGCGTCAAGCTGTTGCAACGCCTCCTCCAAGCCGTGCGCCCCGGTGAGGATGCTGCTCAGCCCCTTGCCGTTGGCCAGGCCCAGCACCGAGGCCACGCCCGGCTTGCGCAGGTCGCCGTCGATAATCACCACTCGGCCGCCGCGTTGGGCCAGCGTGAGCGCCAGGTTGAGGCACGTACAGCTCTTGCCTTCGTTCGGCTGGCTGCTCGTGATGAGAATCACCTGGGGAGGATGGCCCGGTGTCGAGAGTAGCACTGACGTGCGCAGCGCTCGATAAGACTCTGCCAGTGGAGAAGCCGGGTGCTTGAGCACCGCCAGGCCGACGGGAGTCGTCGAACTCGCCGCCTTCTCGCCTGCACCCTTCCGCCACGCCCTCCTGGCGCGGTCCGAAGCCGCCAGGGGAATGACGGCCAGGGTTGGCATGCCCGTCAGGCGTTCGATGTCTTCAACGCTTTTCACCGAATTGTCCAGCACGTCGGCAAACAGGGCCAGCATGACGCCAAGCGCCAAGCCACCCAGTAAACCCATGGCGATATTCTGCGTCTTCTTCGGCCGGATGGGCGCCGCCGGTGGCAGGGCGGGATCGACGACGTGGATGTTGGTCGCTCTCAAGCCAGCCGAGACGGTGGCGTCTTTGAGGTGCTGGAGAAGATTTTCATAGAGCTGCTGGGTCGTCTCGAACTCGCGCTTGAGCAAGTTGTGTTGAATCAGGACCTGATTGAGCCTGCCGACCGCCTCTTTTTCCCGAGCCAGCGCCGCCGCCAGGAGCTTTTCCCGGCCCATCGCCGCCCTGTAATCGTTGCGAACCCGGCCCGCGATGCGCTTGCGCTCTCTCTCGATGAAACCCTGGATTTCATTTACCTGGTCCTGGAGCCTCACGACTTTGGGATAGTTGGGCCCGTACTGGCCGGACGCGTCCACGAGCTGAGCTTTGAGTTCAGCGTATTTCTCTTCGAGCCTTCCGAGCACTTCGCTCTGCATCAGGACGGCCGCCTCCGCCTCGTTCGAGCTCGCGAGCTCGAAAAGCGATTCCTTGTCGAGGCGCACGTTCTGCGCATTCGTGTAGTCGTTGCTGAGCTGAGCGAGCCGCTGTTCTTCGACGCTTTGCTTGTCGTTGATATTCACAATCGCGTTTTGGCGTTCGTAGTCCACCATTGCCTGCTGCGACTTCTCGACCTTTGCTTTGAGTTCGTCGAGTTGTTGCTCCATCCAGCCGGAGGCCTGGCGCGTGGCGTCGTACCGCTTGCGAAAATTGTATTCGGCGTAATTGCTCACCAGGGCGTTCGCCACGGCGGCCGCCAGGCGGGGATCGCGTGCCTCAAAACTCACTTCCAGCATGCGGCTGTTCCGCACCCACTCGACGCGCAGGTGGTCACGGAAGGCGTTGATCAGGGAGATCTGGACGATGGCGGGCGAAACGGGCTTGCCGCCCCTGGGCGGACTGAATTCTGCGCTCTGGTCGATCCCCAGCTGCTGGATCGTCTGCCAAGCCAGGCTATCGCTCTCGAGCACCTTCACCTGGGTCCGCAAGAATGCCTCGTCGCTCGGCGTCCCGCGATAAAAATTACTGATCGATTGGACTTCCGGCGCCTCGCCCTCAACTTCGACGGAAACCCGGGCCTCGTAGACGGGCGGCATCCTGAAGTTGACCATCGCCACCACGGTGCTGACGACGAAAGCGACGGTCACTACCGTCCACCGCCGCTTCACCAGGTTGTTCCAGTAGTGCCTCAGGTCGAGAGGGCTATCAAACTCTTCCGCCTCGACGGTCACGACCGAGGGCTTGCGGTAGCCCACCCGCTCGAACGGAACATGTTCAATTGGCGCCAGAGCGTTATCGTTTGTCACGGGAGTACTTTGACCGCAAGATGCCGCCCTCCGGCCTCGAAGCCTTGCCGGTCAGCGGCGGTAGATAATCAGGCCGGTGGTGATGGCCGTGCCGAGACCAATCCCCGTCCCCACCGCCGAGCGCACTGCTCTCCCTTTGCTGTTTTCAGGAACGAAAAGGATGTCATCGCTCACGAGCTGCGGGTCGGGGGCTTGCCCCGCGATAATTTTCTTGAGGTCGAGCGGGACCTCCTGGCGATGCCCCGGGTCTTGCGAGTTTCTCCTGAGAATCACCAGCTTGCTTCGCTTCGCCGAGCCGGTCACGTCCCCGGCGAGGGCCAGGGCTTTCAAGACCGTGATTTCCTCCTGCGGGTCCTTCAGCGGATACCCCCCCGGACGGGCGACCGCCCCGATGACGTACACGATCGGCGCCCGCTGGACTGTCACGCGGTCTCCGGGATAGAGGGATGCAGACGTTCCCGGCATCGTCCGCAAGACCGCCGGCTTGAGAAATCGCGTTGAGAAGTCTCGTTGGGCCGAAGAGGGGATAAACTTGCGGGTTCTTCACCGCCCCGCTGATCACTACGGAATGGAGTCTCGTCTCCTTGACGGAAACAACGATCTGGGGGCTTTTGAGCAGCCCCGAGTCGCGAAACTTCGTCTCAATCACCCGGGCGATTTCGGAGGGCGCGAGCCCGGCTACGGCGACCGGCTCGGGAATGAGCGGCAGGCTGATAAACCCTGTGGGACTCACCCGGTAAGTCCGCGAAATCTCCGGGACATCGAACACATAAACGTCGAGGACGTCTTCGGGGCTGACCATGTAGTCGGGAGGGGTCGCTTCCCGCGGCGCTCTCGGAGCCCCATCAGGGTCTTGTCCACGCGCGCTGGCGGCCGGAACTAAAATCGCCGCCACAAGGCAGAGGAGAAAGAAATTGGCTCCGCCCTGCCACCTTTGCCGAGCCGGCTGCTCCTTGACTTCCTTCATGCCACTCCTGGTCTCATTGACCTTTCGCCAGACGCCCGAAGCTGCATCGATCCGAGATTGGCCACGCGGCCCACCGGGGCGTCCTCGTTTTAAACCCAGTTTCGCGCCGGACCTGGCATCGCCAAGCCTCTCGGAGGTCCATCGGCCTTCGGCCTGGTGATGCGCTCGACCGCCCATGCGTCAACTTCAAGCGCGACTGATTTTTCAAGAAGTTCCACTGAAAGCACCAGCCTGAAGAGGTTCTTCTTTCGGAGGAGGATCCCTTCGATCCCTTCGAGCGGCCCGGACTTCACCCTGACCCAGTCGCCGCACCTGAGGAACGGGTGAGGCTCCACCCTGACGCCTTTCTCGACCCCCTTCCGTACGGCATCGATTTCGGTCTCAGGAATCGTTGCCGGCTGCCCATCGCTCCCCACGAAGGAATGGATCCCGGGAGTCGAGATAATGTCGAGCCAACGGTCGAGTCCGCCGCGGAGGAACACGTAACAAGGGAACAAGGGCAACGAAAGCTGTTTGGTCCTATCTTTCCATCGCCTCGCGGTCGGATAGAGTGGAAGGAAAATTTCAAATCCTTTATTCTCGAGGACTCGCGCCACGACCTTTTCGTGCTGGTGGCGCGTATAAAGTGCATGCCACGCTGCCCCGTGCTCAAGCCCGCTTGCCTCGCCGACAGAGGAATAGTCTTTCACGTAGCTCCGCCCTGTGACTTACAGACCCGCCGGCCTGCAAGCCGCTGCCCTCAGCTCAGCGCGTATTCCTGCGGACGGGAACCCCAAACTCGTTTCAGATCGAACGCCGTCTTCGGATCTGCCCGCGAAACAACTTTGACCGGGCTTCGCCTAGGCTATCGCCTAGCTCGGGAAGGTGTCGCTTTTCTCTTACGGCCTTGAGACTTCCCTTTTCTGTGCCAGGCCCTGAATCGCCCGGCAAACTCGGGATCGGCGTGTCAGCCTCGACACCGGAAAGCGGAGACGGACGCAGAGGTCGTCGTCGCGCCGCTACCGGTCGCAGATTAAAATCTCCGCTGTGCTTATGAACACCGAGAAAGCAACAAGGAAAAGCCGCCGGTTTGAACCTTTGGGCAACGGGCAGAAGATTCCCCCTTGCTTTCCCACCCGCCTCCCCTCCCATGCGGGGATATCCATCTCCCCATCGAAAGTTGACGTTTCAGCCTTTTCAGTTAGCCTAGTCTTCTTCGCTCGGGCGCGGCCCCCGGTCCTCCGGGGGCTTTCAAGCTGTCCACCTTTATACGGAATTGTGACGCGAATGCCCAGGGGAGGCAGAAACGCTTTGATCGAGAGACAGCCCATTAACACCCGGGAATCGCGCATGAGGATTTTGTAATCACTGGTGATGGGGCACCCTGTGCCGCGCGGCGCTCAATCGATTTGGCTCTTCGCTGAGGGCATTCCTCGAAAATCTTGTCCCTGCCAGCAGACCAGAGATTCCTGAGGGAAAACTTTAGGAGCTTCGATCGCGGAGAGACGCCCACTATAAAGCAAAAGCGGCGCCTGGATCAGTCGGGCGCCGCTAGGTTTTCTATAGGTGAAGCTTTCGTTTACTTGCAGGGAGTCGAAGGACTCACCACAGCATTACAGATTGTCGAGGAGTTGGCCGCCGCCGTGTTTGCTGCCGCCAGGGCCTGTGCGGCCGTCGCGTTAGCTGCCGCAGCTGCATCGCGCGCATCACTCGCCCGCGAGATAGCCAGCCCGGCCAGGACCGCGGCTGCGCCGCTCGCCCCAATTGCGCCGACCTGCAAGGCAGTGCTCACGTCGCCTCCGCCGCCGAGGGGTTTCGCCGCCGGGCTCGCCTTAGCCGCTCGATCGGCCTTCACCCCGATGGTGATCGCCTTTCCCTTTGCCACCTCTTGTGCCGGCCCGTTCCCTTCCACCCTCAACATCCCTTCCTTCGCCGTCACCAGCACACTCCCGTCCATCATCGCGACTTCCCCCAGCGTCTTGAATCCCTGCGCCGGCACTATCGAGACCTCCCCCACCTTCACCCGTAACCCTACCCCGTCCTCCGGGTGATACATCGACAGGTTCCCCCGGCTCAGCAGCACCGTCACCTCGTCCGCCCCTCTCAAAAACGATACCGTCGTCTCCCGCCCAAACACCATCCGGCTGGTGTTGTCAATCGCTACCACCGCCACACCGTCGTTCACCTGCAAGCTGTCCCCGCTGAATATCGTGGTGTTCGGCAAGAGGGCCTGACCACCAATCGTCGCGTTCATGCTCCCCGCTACCGAACCGACCACCGCAGAACCGGCGAAAACAGGCAAAGCGCTGATTATGACGAAAACCAGGGCGAATAGAGAAATGCGCAGTTCATGAATCTTGCTCAGCACGTATTGGATCTCCTTCCTCGGACCGAAGGGAGGTTCATTCCCTTAGTACAAACTTCAGGGCCTCTCCAATTCAAATGAGGGGAGGAATCTATAACGCGACCCCGAAGCCTGTCAAGTCCTTTTTGGAGGTCCTTATTTGGAGGGTAGGATTGACCCCCAGGATACCGCTGGGCTTTCTACGGCCCCCCAAGGGTGACCGAGTCTTACCGTGGCAGTCTCTCGGGAAAGAG
>QHZM01000519.1 GCA_003224665.1 Acidobacteriota bacterium | reverse complement strand
AGGGCCGGGGGAAGGACCTTCGCATATCACTCTACACGCCTGTGGTCATCAAGTACCGCGACGAGAAGACCGATCAGGCGGTTCGACTCGAAGATTTGCTGCGCTGAGGTCTCGCGGCCGACGGCAACGGCTAATTTTATACTCCCTATAAAAATTTCAAATTTTACTTTGACCTCGCAAGGGTTCAAGCTCGAAACGTGGGAGAGTCGCCGTGGACTGGTGATTCGCGGCGCGCTCGGGTACTCGACCACGACGTAACGGCCTTAGCCAGTTGAAAATAAAGGACTAAAATGTCAGAGAGGTCGGTCCTAATACGAGTGCCTTCGACGGTCGGGAATTTCGGCGGAGCGGTGAACTCTGCCGCGATGGCGCTTGAAGCGCCGCTCAACGTGAAAGTAACGCCGCGCCTCGACGGGCACGTCGGCATCCGCTACTTCGGGGACAACGGCGAGCGCGTCCCGCGAGACAGGTCGAACCTCGTGGTCCGCGCCTTCGAAGCCGCTCTGCACTTCAAGGGAGTCGAATTCACGGGCGCCAATTTTGAGATTTATAGCTCGGTGCCGGTGGGCGTCGGGCTCGGGTCGAGCGCGGCGGCAGTGCTGGCAGGGCTGATTGCCGGCGACCGGCTGTACCAGCTGCAGCTCGATGAAAAAAACCTTTTTGACCTGGCGGCGCTTTTTGAGATGCGGAGCGACAACCTGCAGGCGGCCTGGTACGGGGGCTTTGTCGCAAAGGCCGAGGAGGCCGCAGTCGGGACATTCCACCGAACGGCGGTCCCGGAAGACGCTCTGATGAATGTCGTGGTTCCGGAATCTTACCTCGCTTCGCCTGCGCGTTCCGGCCGCGGACGGCAGGCCGGAGCTCGCTCGTCCCGCAAAGTCAACTCTTTGAGTTTTGCGCGCGCTCAGGCGCTGGCGAAATTCTTCGCCGAGCCCGCCGCCGAGGACCGTTCGGACCTCCTGGCGCCGTTGCCACCCACGTGCGAAAAAGTTGTCCCGGGACTTGAGGGGGCGCTCAAGGTCCGAGTCCCCGGCCTCGTCTCGGTCTTCGTGTGTGGGTCGGGTCCCGCAGTCGGGATTTTGGCGCAGGGTAATCCCGCGCCGGCCGTGCAGGCCGTGCGGGAATGCTTTTCAGCAGAAGGCATCAAGTCAAGCTTCGTGGAACTCAGGCCTACCAACGCCGGGGCGCGGGAGTGGAACGCTCCGCAGGCGGAGCTTTCCGCCGCGGCGGAAGGGCTCGGTCCCTCGGCCAAGAAGTTCAGCCTTATCCCGGTCTAAAGGTTTGAAAATTTCGGGTTGACACCCTTGGGGCGCGGGTGCTAAGTTACCTACCGACTGGTCGGTTGATTTTTCAGCCCGCTGAGAAATAGTATGGCAAACCTGTTTACCGGTTCCGAAATCCTGCTCGAGAGCCTGCGTCGCCAAAAGGTGGACGTGGTGTTTGGGCTGCCCGGTGGGGCCGTCCTTCCCCTCTATGACGCCCTGTACAGCGCGGGCATCCACCATCTGCTGATGCGGCACGAACAGGCGGCGGCCTTCGCGGCGGACGGCTACGCGCGCGCTACCGGACGATCGGAATCAGTCTTCCCTCTACCAAGTGCTCTTACCTTGTCCGCGCGGCGGCAGACATTCCCGCCGTGATCGAGCGGGCCTTCAAGGCTGCGATTTCCGGGCGACCGGGGCCGGTCTTGGTTGATCTCCCCAAGAGCGTCCTCATGGAGAAGGCTGAGCCATCCTACCCGTCCGGCCTTGGCGAGGAACGCCCTGAGCGAGCGCGCGAGTGGCGCGACGAGGACCTTGAACGCGCGGCCGAAATGATCTTTGAAAGTCGCAACGCCGTGCTCTACGCGGGCGGGGGTGTCATTTCCTCCGATGCCTGGCGTGAGCTCCGCGAGCTGGCCGAGCTCACTCACATCCCGGTGACGACCACCGTGATGGCCCTCGGCGGTTTCCCATCGCGGCATCCGCTTTCGCTTGGCATGCTGGGGATGCACGGGTCTTATGCAACCAACCAATCCATCTGTCATTGCGATCTGCTCATCGCCGTGGGCGCGCGCTTTGACGACCGCGTCACCGGCCGCGTCAACGGGTTCGCCACGAATGCCAAGAAAATTCAGATTGACGTCGATCCCTCCGAGATCAATAAAAACGTCCGCGTGGACCTTGCCCTGGTGGGCGATGCGAGGGAAACGCTCCAGGCCCTCCTCCGCGCCTTGAAGCGGGACCCGGGGCAGGCGGCGCCACCGTCGCGGCAGCAGTGGCTGCAACGCATCGACTCCTGGCGCGCCGAGCACCCCCTGAGTTACGACAAATACGCGAACACCGTGAAGCCGCAGTACGTCCTCGAGACGATTTCCAAGCACGCCGAGGACGATGCCATCATTTCCGTGGACGTGGGCCAGCACCAGATGTGGGCGGCGCAGTTCTGCTCGTTTTCCCGCCCCCGAACGTGGCTTTCCTCGAGCGGCCTCGGAGCGATGGGCTATGGCTTTCCGGCGGCCATGGGCGCGCAACTGGCCTTCCCCGACCGTCAAGTGGTCGCCGTGGTCGGCGACGGCGGGTTCCAGATGACCCTGAACGACCTCGCGACCGTCGCTCAGTATCACGTGCCCGTGAAGATCGCCATCATCAACAACCGCTCCCTGGGGATGGTGCGGCAGTGGCAGGAGATCTTTTTCGAGAAGCGCTATTGCGACATCGACCTGAACTATGCGCCGAACTTTGTAAAGCTGGCGGAATCTTACGGCATCCGCGGCACCCGCGTGGAGCATCGCACGGACGTTGTGGACGCCGTGCGCGATTTCTTGAGCGACAGGGAACCGCGTCTGTTGGATTTCTGGGTTGACCCGGCCGAAAACGTCTATCCCATCGTCCCGCCCGGAGCGGCCCTGGCGGAAATGGTGGTCGAGCCGCCGCGAGTCCTGGTGGAGGAAGAAGAAGCGCTGGACGACCTCTGGGCGGTGTAGCGCCTGCCTGTGGCCCGCGCGCATTCGAGGGCCTGGCGAAGAGCAGGACCGGGCCTGACGCCCTGGAATAAATCAAGAGCACGATATGCAGTGGCTGATCGAACTCGAGACGGAGAACGACCCGATCCCGGCCTGCCGGCTGATCAATATTTTCCGGCGTAAAGGAGTCAAGATCGTGACGATGGGGCTGGCCGCGAAGGTTGAGGGCTTTTCAATCGTGGCGCTGGTCGAGACCGCGGAGACCGAGGTCGATCACATCTTCAACTTCCTGCGCCGCACCCAAGGAGTGCGGGACGTGACCTGCTACCGCCACGAGACCTCGGGGGAGCCAGCCTATGTTTTCGCCGATACGAACGCGGACGCGTCAAGCGTGAAGCGGATTCTCCAGGCTTTTCCGGATGCCGGGTTGATCTTTGCCATCCAGGGGAAGTATTTTTTTGAGGTGCCGGCCGGTGGCGGATCGCGCTGGGCTGCCTT
>QHZM01000161.1:0-2500 GCA_003224665.1 Acidobacteriota bacterium | reverse complement strand
CCGGCCGATATGCACGTGGTCGGGATGACGCTCCGGACGCGTATCTAAAACTACCCAGAATCCGCGGCGTGTGAGGCGGGCTTAATAAGTTGCCCGTCCACCCGAGATGTCGTAACACTGGCCGGTGGTGAACGACGCTTCCCGGGAAACGAGGTAGTGGACCAGGGCGGCGACCTCTTCCACCTTGCCTGTCCGGCCCATGGGGATCCGGCTGACCATGTAGTCGATCGTCGCCTTGGGGATGGTCTCGTGGATTTTTGTGAACACGACGGCCGGCGCGATGCTGTTCACGGTGATGTCGCCCTTGGCCGCGACTTCCTTGGCGAGGGCCTTGGTGAGGGCGATGACGGCGGCCTTGGTGCTTGAATAAGGGACGAGAGTGGGGTTTCCCTCCTTGCCTGCGATGGACGCCACATTCACAATCCGCCCGTAGCGCCTCTCGAGCATTTCGCTGATCACCGCCCGGCACATCAGGAACACGCCCTTGAGGTTGACGGCATACACCTGGTCGAGGTCGCGTTCATCAAGCTCCCAAAGCGCGGCCGTCTTCCCGGTTATTCCCGCGTTGTTTACCACGATGTCGATGGGGCCGAGCTGCCGCCTGACTTCCCGGACTGCGTTCTCGACGGAGGCGGCCGAGGAGACGTCGCACTTGAAGCCCACGCCGCCGAGCGATCCGGCCACGGTCTTCGCCTGGGGTTCATTCAGGTCGAAGATCGCCACTCGAGCCCCGGCGCTGGTGAGGCGGCGGGCAATGGCTTCTCCGATCCCCTGCGCCCCGCCGGTGACGACGGCAATTTGACCTTTCAAACTGAAGAACGTTTCTTCGCCCATAAGATTCCGCTCTCGAGCTTTGTATCGAGCGCCGCCCGTCTCGCGGCGCCGGGAGATTATTCAACGACCTCGAACTTCTTCAACGCCTCTTCATTGATCGTCAGGCCGAGCCCGGGAAGGTTTACGTCGAGCTCGATGTAGCCGTCTTTGGGCAGCGGCTCCCCTTTGAAGATATACCAGAACAGTTCGTTGCCGACCTCGACGTCCACGATCGGGAAGAACTCGGCCATGGGGGAGTTCAGGCTTGCCATGACAATGTGAAAATTGTGCATTTGCCCGGCGTGAGGGATGACCGGCACCGAGTGGGCCTCGGCGAGCGCCGCGATCTTCCGGGCCTGCGTGATCCCCCCGACGCGGCTCGTGTCAAACTGAATATAGTCGAGTGCCTTCGCGTCAAGCATTTCGCGGAAACCGTAAAGAGTGAACTCGTGCTCGCCGCCTGCTATGGGGACTCGGTTCATGGCCTTCAGCGCCGCGTAGCCGGCAATGTCATCCGGGATCACCGGCTCTTCCAGCCATCGGAGCTGGTACTTTTCGAGCAGAGGGATCATTCTTCGAGCGTAGTCGAGCGTCCAGCCCATGTACGCGTCAGCCATCAAATCAAGCTCGTATCCAATCACTTCCCTGACTGTCCGGACCAGGTCGAGGTTCCTCTGCATCCCTGCCGCGCCGTCCACCGGCCCCCAACCGAACCTCAACTTCATGGCGCGGTAGCCCTGGTCTTTGTAAAGCTGCGCCTCTTTAGCCAGGGCATCGAGCTTCTGGCTGTAGAGCCGGCTGGCATAGACGGGGATCTTTTGCTTAGTTTTCCCACCCAGAAGCCTGAAGACCGGCTGCTTCAGAATTTTTCCCAGCAAGTCCCAGATGGCGATGTCCACCGCGCTGATGGCCACCATCCCGATTCCCTTTCGCCCGAAGGCCATCGTCCTGCGGTACATGTGCTGCCAGAGGAATTCGCAATCGAAAGGGTTTGCCCCGACCAGGATGGGCTTCAGATAAGAATCGATGACCTCCTTGGTTGCGCGCGGCGAAAGGGCGGCGTTGCCGATCCCTACTTCGCCGGTGTCGGCCGATACTTCGACGATCAGCCAGCTATGAAAACGGAAGGAACCCATCGCATCAACTGGAAGATCGAGCAGGTCCACGGGGTTGGTGCAAAAATGCGGCTGAGGAGGGACCGTCTTCCCTTTCCATTCGACCACGCGCGCGCGAACGTCTGTAATTTTCATACTCTTCCCCTGAAATATTTTTACCGGCTAACCGCCCGCCCTGATGTCAAACCGAGATCTCGAGTTCCCGCATCGGGACGAGCCGAGCCGGCCCGAGCAGCCCCGCCGGCGGGAAGGCCCGGTTAAATGTCACTTACGCGATAACGGCGATGCCAGCGACATACGGAGCGAGGCCGTTTGGATATCGTTGCATGAAACTCGGGTAGTTTCGGTTGTAGTTTACCGTGCCCTCAGCCTGTTGCAGCCATTGGAGTGCTCCCGCCAAGAGGTCACCGACAAAACATCGAAGGTCGATGTTGAGGGCATCCTTCATTATATTGTTGTGAAGGACGATTTTTGTCGAACCCGGCTCTAGGAATAGGACGCGGGAATAGCCCATCTTTGGATGTGAGCTGCGCCCTTGGTGTAAAGCGGAACAGCGGAAGTACCAACACACC
>QHZM01000517.1 GCA_003224665.1 Acidobacteriota bacterium | reverse complement strand
CTCGAGAGATCGGAATTGTTCCCGGCCGTTCAAATTATCCTCTTGCCAGAGCCACACAAATCTCGGCAGCGGAAACAATCGCGCGGGGGGCCCGTCAGAGAACGCGTGAGCCGGAGGGGCTAATTGCCGCCGGCCTTGCCGCTGCCCCGGCCTTTTCCCCGCGCCGCGGCCCTGGCCTGCTTGATGATCTCACCATATCCGTCTATATCGAAAGGAGGACAGCCGGTCGGGGACTGTCCAAGAGGATGGTCTTTCTGGCGCATCAGGTAAGTGCAAAAAGAAAGAGTCTTGCATGTCTGTAGGGGGTTGAGGACACCTTTCTCCAGAACTTCGCGCGGGAGGTTTGGGTAGGCGAGGGCGCCTCGCCCGATTCCAACGACGCTCACCCGGCCGAGTTTCAGGTTTGCGGCGGCGGCGTTAATCAGGAAATGTTGCAGCCAACTGTAGCCCGTGCCCACCACGACGAGGTCGGGAAATGTTTCCTGAATTTTCTTCGTAGCGGAGAAATGGCGGCCAACGCCGACGAGGGGATGCTCCGGCGTTTCGTACATCCCTTCGTTGGGTTTCTCGAACGGCCGTCCCACGTGAGGATTCATGTAAGGGTTTCCCATGGAGACGTTAAGGATTTCGAGGCCCGCCTGTTTGAGGCTGCCGATCAGCTCGAGAGGCTCGCAGAGGTCGGGCTCGAGGGGGTTCTCCGGGTTTACTCCGAAACCCGAAACGTAAGGGCGCGTGTAGTCGCGCGGCGCGCCGGTCGAGTCCCCCGGCAGGACCGCGTAGGGCACGCCGTCAAAAACTCCCAGACGCGCCGCCAGCAGAAAATCTTCGCCGACTCGGTGCCGGATCTTTCTGAGGACGTTCAACGCAAACCTCGCGCGGTTCTCGAGCGACCCACCGTAAGGCCCCAGCCTCGTCCGCGCGCTCAAAAGCTCCGAGAGCAAGTATCCGTGTGTCATCTTCAGATCGATGCCGTCAAATCCGATCTCGCGGGCCAGAGCCGCGGCATCAACGAAGCGGTCTTCAAGCGCAGCCAGGTATTCGTCGCTCACGACTTCCCAGGGACGAGTGCGCTCGGGGAGGGTGGAAAGATTTGCGTAGGGGTACTTGTCAAGAATCGGATGGCAATAGGCCACGCGAGGATTTGTGAAGGAGTACCGGCCCGAATGCGTGAGCTGAAGTAAAGTGACCAGCCCCTGGCGCGAGCCGAACTGTTGCTTGGCGCCGCCCGCGCCGAATCGGCGGTAGCGCCGGAAGGTGAGTTCGCCGGGCCGCCCGTCGAGTTCGCCATCGCAGCCTTCCATCGGATGGACGGCCAGCGAATTTCCGAGCGCCCACATCCGGCCGGCGCTTGTCCGGACCTCCACCGGGCGCCCGAGCCACTTTCGAATTTCCTCCGGGTCTTCCACGAGCGGCAGGTCAATTTTCAGCCGCTCGGCGTCCCGGCGGAGGTCGCCAAGAATCTTGTAAGTGAAGTAGTGTTTTGCCATTCCGAGTCGAGAATTGAGGCGCGGGACTTTGGGGTGGCAGGAAAGGGTCGAGGCGGATCCCGGGTCCTGCGCCTCCAAAAAAACTACGACGACCGCCTTGGCGCAACGGCAGCAAGCAGTCCCGCGCGCTCCAGGGCTTCTCGCACGCGCTCGCGCTCGATCTCTTCAAGTGGCAGGAGGGGTGGACGGACGAAGGAATGTTTGAGAACACCCAGGAGTCGCAGCGCTTCTTTGGCTCGCGCCCGGTAGTCGCGGACGGGTTCCGCAAAAATGGCGTCGGCCAGGGGCTGGACGATTTCGTGCAGCCGCCAGGCTTCTTTGTAATCGCGACGCTGGACTGCGCCCATCATCTCAAGTTGCTCGCGCACAGCGATCGTCCCGAAGCCCAGCAAGGCCCCCTGCGCGCCCAGCAAGAATGATTGCATGATGAAGTTGTCGTTGCCGGTGAGGAGGGTGATCTTCTTCGAAATCGATCGGAGCAGGGAGACCACCTGGGTGAAGCTTCGGACGTCAAACGAGGCTTCCTTGAGGGCGCAGGCATTGGGAAGCTCGACGAGCCGAGTGAGCAGCTCCGGAGAATACTCGGCGCCTCCAAGCGCGGGCTGGAGGTGGAATAACACCATGGACAAGTCCACGGCGTCGGCGATGGCGCGGTGGTATTCGTAAATCACCCGCTCGTTCCCGAGTCGCTCCCTGAAAACCGGCAACGGGAACATGAGCAATCCCGCGGCGCCGGCCTCTCGCGCGTCTTCGGCGAGGGTCACAGCCTCGCGCGTCGAACCCGCAAAAAGGCCCGTGATGATGTCGCCCGACTCGGCGAATACGTCCACGGCAATTTCAATGACTCGCCGGCGTTCCTCGCGCGAGAGGTGCGGGCCTTCGCCGGTGTCGGCGTTCACCGCCACGACCCGGATCCCCTGCTCTTTGACCCAGCCGAGGTACCGGCGGAGCTCCGGTTCGTCAATTTCAAAGTCCGCCGTCATAGGAAGAACGACAGCGGGTATCAGAGTCTTAAGATCCAGGCCGCCCATGACGCTCTCCGGTCCAAATCAATTCGAGATCCAGCCGATTATAGCGAATTCTCAGAGGAGTCTCTTACGGATTTTCACCGGCGGCCGAGCGCGAAAGCCGTCGGGTGCGGACCCAAACCCAGTTGACAAGCGCGACGGCCATTGTGAAGAAAATAATCTTGACCTCTGCCCGGCCCATCCGGCTGATTAAAATTCCCGAAAACCCGATTCCAAGCGCGGCAAACACGACGCCGGCGGGCGGCCGAAAGGCCGCGCGCTGCGGCAGTTTTCTGCGAAGCGCAACGAGCGCGGCACAAGTCGAGCCATAAGTGAACAGGCGGGCAACGGCGGAGAGAGTCACGTTCCAGCGGAAAGACCCGGCGGCGGCTAGCGCCCAGACGAGGAAGGCGAAGGTGAGGATGGAAGCATGCGGCGTGCGGTATTTCGCGTGAACGGCTCCAAAGAATGCGGGGAAATCGCCTTGCTCCGCGAGCGCATAGGGAAGCCGCGGGACGTAAAGCATCATGGAACCGAGCAGGCCGTAAACTGACAGCAACGCGCCCGCCCCGATCAGGACCGCGCCGCCGCGACCCAGAAACAACTGAGCCGCGGCCGCGAGAGGCCGGTCCGTTTGCTGCGCGTCGGGCAGGAC
>QHZM01000160.1 GCA_003224665.1 Acidobacteriota bacterium | reverse complement strand
GGAGGTTGTCGGCGCGGTGAGGTCGCAGCCTGCTCCATGATTGGCAGATGTCACTTTACTTAGTTCGTTTACATTAGGTGGAGCTATTTCCGCGAGCGGCGCTTTCGTGGGTTCTCGAAAGGCCTCGGCCTAAGCCGTTCCGCCCAATAACGTGGAACGGCACTAGCACTTCACAATCTTATCGCGGTGCTCGGTGACATCGTGCGTCGCGTTCCGACTGTCAATGACGAGGCGCGCGTGACGCACGATAAATGAGTAGTCGAGATTAGAATGCGCCGTCACGATCAAGACGGCGTCGTACTCGGCCAGAGACTGGGCGGTGAGCTTTATGGAAGAAAGTTTCAGGTCGCCGTGCCTCATCTTGTGCAGCCGGGGGACATAGGGGTCATGGTAGTCCAGGCGCGCGCCGTTCTGTTGAAGTAGCTCGATGATTCGCAGCCCCGGGGACTCCCTCACATCGTCCACATCGCTCTTATAGGCCACTCCTAATATCAAAATCTTGGAGCCCCTGACGCATACATGGTGTTCGTTGAGCGCCTGGGCAACAGCCGTCACCATGTGCTCCGGCATGGCGGAGTTGATCTCACCCGCCAGTTCGATGAAGCGCGTCGGTGATCCGAACTCGCGCGCTTTCCACGTCAAGTAGAACGGGTCGATCGGGATGCAGTGACCTCCCAGGCCCGGGCCCGGATAAAATGCGGTGAAACCGAACGGTTTCGTTTTCGCCGCCTCGATGACTTCCCAGATGTCGATGCCCATCTTCAGGCACAGCAACTTAAGCTCATTGACGAGCGCGATGTTCACGCACCGATAAATGTTTTCCAGGAGCTTGGCCATTTCCGCCACCCGGGACGTGCTGACCAGAATCGTTCGATCGAAGGCCTGCTTGTATAAAGCTTGGCCCGCGAGGGCGCTCGGACCATTCACGCCGCCGATGACTTTCGGGATTTGATGGCTCTCGTATTGCTTGCTTCCGGGGTCTTCGCGTTCAGGGGAAAAGGCCAGGAAAAAGTCCGGCTGCAAACTTCCGGAGGCTTCAACGGTTTCACCCTTCGCAGCGTAAGGGGCAACGGGACAGCGGAGACCCGACTTCTCCAGAATTGGCAGGACTTCCTCTTCCGTGGTGCCCGGGTAGGTCGTGCTCTCCAGTACCACAAGCTGGCCCCGACGCAAATGAGCGCTGATCGATTCCGCCGTGTTTCGAATGTAGGTGAGGTCCGGCTCCCGGTGGGCATCGAGCGGAGTCGGGACGCAGATAACGATGGCGTCCATTTCTCGCAGGCGAGCGAAGTCAGCCGTCGGAGCAAAACGCTTCTCCCGCATCATTCCCGAAATCGCTCCGCCGCCGATGTGATGAATGTAACTTTCGCCGCGCTCGAGTTTCTCGATTTTGTCAGGGTCGATGTCGAATCCCGTAACTCGAAATCCCTTGCGGCCGTATAAAATGGCGAGGGGCAAGCCCACATAGCCCAATCCAATTACACCCACGTCTGCCGTCCTGGCCTCGAGCTTCGAAAGGAGCGGGTTCAAGGTGTCCTGAACCAACTCCACAGCCTTTTCTGATTTCATGGATACTGATCCCTTCAGGCCGACCGGTAACAATTATCGTCGGATTATACCATTCGGTTGAGTGTTTCCTCGCTCGGAAGGTGCGGTTCGTGTTTCCTTCTCGGAGCCGGTGGAATTCAGGCCAAGGGCGGGGCCACACCTGCGAATCGCCTACCAGGGGGACCGGCTGGCTCGCCTAGGCTAGTCCCTGTAGAATCTACAGGTTATAGGCGCATCCTCTTGAATACCCTCTCGGGAATCAAGCGAACAACGAGCATTATCCACCGCCAGTACCAAGGGAGATAGACGACACCCTTCCCATCGGTCGCTGCCTTATAGACCCCGCGGGCGACTGATTGGGGTGACGCCACAAGGAAAAGGTTTGGTCGCCCAAAGGTCATGCGTGTATCCACGAAACCTGGCTTAACGGTGACCACACGGACGCCTGCCCGATGAAGCCGGTTGCGGAGGCCTTGAAGGTAGGCGGACAAAGCTGCTTTGGCGGCGCCGTAGAAATAGTTGCTCTGGCGGCCCCGGTCCCCTGCCACGGAGGACAGGGCGCAGATGAACCCGCTGCCCTGTTTCTCAAAGTGGTTAGAAATAACATTCAGTGCCGAGACACATCCGGTGAAGTTGGTATCCAGGATGCGCCTTGCCTCGCGAAAGTCCGTTTGTGCGGCATTCTGGTCGCCGAGATATCCGACGCAAAGAACTGCCCCTGCGAGTCGCTCCCCGGTATCGGAGAGGCAGCGGGCGAGAATTGTCTCGTGGCTTTCAAGGTCAAGGGCGTCGAAGGGATAGACTCGGGCCTTCACGTCGTAGCGGATCTCGAGGTCGGCTGCCTGCGTTTGCATTTCCTCGCAGTCCCGCCCCGCCAGGATCAAATCATACCCGTGCGAGGCGAACTCGCCAGCCACTGCCCGGGCAATCGAAGAGGTCGCTCCCAGGATCAGAACCGTTTGCACCGCGCGTCACCCCGGAAAAATTTTGCCCACAACGAGCGTTTCAGTCCTTGACGACTCCGAGCCTTCGGGCCATGGACGATGACAATACGCCTCGAGGATCAATCTTCTCTTTGATTGCCCGAAACTCGTCGAGTTTTGGATACATGGCCGCGAAGCTCTCTGCCGTGAGCACCGCGTCTTTGGCCAGGTAAACCCTCCCCCCATAGTCCAGGACAAGTTTGTCGAGGTCATGCAAGACCTCAACGAGCCCGCCCGTCACGGGCAAGTCCATCGCCAGCGTGTAACCCTTCATCGGAAATGAGAGCAGCCCCGGATTAGCCTCTCCAAACCTCTTCATCACGGCGAGGAAGGGCGCGCGGCGCGACTGGCGAAGTTTTTCGAGCAGGACCAGGAGCCCGTCGCGGGCATTTTCCAGTGGAAGGACAACCTGGTATTGGACGAAGCCTTTCCGCCCGTACATCCTGTTCCAGTCTCCGATCGCGTCGAGAGGATAGAAGAAGCTGTCGAGGGCGACGAGTTGCTGCATCACAGTCGCGTGCCGGCGATAGTAGAGAGCATTCAGCAGTCTCACCGTAAGCCGGTTCAGTCCGATTGCAGGAAGGTCAAATGGGACTGAGAGCCGAGGCTCGGCGGGAACGGGGAACGGGTTTACGAGATTCGGTGGAAGGTCCGCCGTCGCTGCGTGGTTACCGCGAATGAGCAGGCTCCGGCCGGTCGACTTCCCCTTCGCCAGGCAATCCACCCATGCAACAGAATACTGGTATTGATCATCCGACTCGCCCATCAGGCCGAACGCATCGTCGAAATTTTCTGTCTTCTGGAGGTCGACCAGGACATAAGACGACTCAATCCGCTGCAGCCGGACCGCGGCGCTGAGGATGATGCCGGTCAGTCCCATCCCTCCGCACGTGGCCCAGAAGACTTCGCGGTTCGTGGTGGGCGAGCAGAGGAGGACTTCCCCGCCCGGCGTCAGAAGCTTGAAGTCCAGGATGAAGTTGGCAAGGGTCCCGTCCCGGTGGTGGTTCTTTCCGTGAATGTCGCTGGCGATGGCCCCGCCCACGGTCACGAACTTCGTGCCCGGGGTCACCGGCAAGAAGAATCCCCTCGGCAGGAAGAAGTGGATGATTTCAGCTAAGCTAACGCCCGACTCGCATTCAAGGACCGCAGTTTGAGGATCGATGGAAAGAAAGCGGTTCAAGCGGTTAAGCATCAGGACGCCCCGGTCCGAGTTCAGCGCCGCATCGCCATAACTACGGCCTAGTCCAAACGGGATGTAGGATGGCGCTGACCGCGAGGCGAGGACCTTCCCGACCTCAGCCCGCTTCTCCGGCCGGAAGATGTGGCACCGCTCCACGGGAAACCGGCCCCAACCCGACAAAGGCCGCGTCACAGAGTCGCCGTTCGATGGACTCACAGGCTCCGCTCCATCACAGGGCCCAGGACGCCGCGGATTCGCTCCGGCCCAGTACGGCCGGAGCCCCCGATCAACAAGTCCCGGGCAGGCCAAGTCTCTTCCCGCTACAGGTAAATAATAAGAATGACGACCGCCGCCCACATTAAAACGACGGAGATCAGAACGGGGTCGCTCACCAGGACTCGCGCGGGGTCGCCTCCGCGCTCTTTCTGGTGCACGAGGAAAAGATAGCGAAAAACTCCGAAGAGCACGAAAGGAATGGTCAGTTCCAGGCGCTTGCCGGGGAATTTGGCGCGGACGTCCGGTGAGAGCGTGTAAAGCGCATAAGACATGACCGTCGATGCGGTGACGATGGCAATCAATTGGTCGAGAAAATACGGACTGTAGTCAGCGAGGATGGGCCGGTGATCGGCCGCCTCTTCTCCCAGAATCACCAGCTCGTGCCGCCGTTTGCACAACGCGAGAAAGAGGGCAACCATTGTGGTGCAAACGATCAACCAGGAGGATATCTGCACCTGGATGACCACGCCGCCCGCCACCACGCGAAATACGAATCCGGCGGCGACTACGAAAGCGTCAAGCAGAACGAGCCGTTTCAACAGCCATGAATAAACTATGTTGATGCCGGCGTAGGAAACCATCACCCAAAAAAACCGATGGTCGAGCACCCACGCGCCGGCAAGCGACGTGCAAGCCAGCAGACCTGAGGCCCATGCCGCCGTTCTTACGCTGAGCCGTCCTGACGCCACCGGCCGCCGCCGCTTGACGGGATGATTGCGGTCTTCCTGCGCGTCCAGGATGTCGTTGAGGAGATAAACGGCGCTCGAAATCAGGGCGAAGAATAAGGCCGCGAGCGTGACGATCAAGTTGCGGTGCCAGTCAGTGAGACTACGGGAAAATATCAAAGCGGCGAAAACAAACCCGTTTTTGACCCACTGCCCAGGGCGCAAGCTCTCAAGAAGCGCCTGCGCTCCCGAACTCCTCTGCCGGTCGGTAGTTTGAACGCCTTCGGACGTTGAAGTCGAGGCCATAGTTCGTCAAAATACGGCTACTCTACGCCGGGGCTGGCGTGAGCGACCTGCTTGAACTCCAAATTGAAAGGTTAACGTGTCCACGCAGGAATTTCAAATTTATCAGTGGTGTGCGCCTGATCAGAGCTCGTGCCTTCCAGTCCTGTTTGGTGGACGCCCGCTAATATATTGTGCAGCAGGGCTTGCAGGATCGCCCTGTCGGCTTCAGGGGGGTCGAGGATGTCGGTGACCGCTCGTCGGGGGACCCGAACGCCGGGCAAAGCACGATACGAAACCTCAAACGCACACTATTACTACTTGTGTAACGACAACATGCGGCCGAATACGCTATACTTTGAATCGCCCTATGTCCCCAGAAGGACTGAGAGATAATGCAAGCGGGAGCATAGCAGCCCTTCTCGTACAAGCCGGACTAGACTCGTCATCAATGGCGGAGCGAGGACAGATTGCTTTTGTCGGCAGCTTCTGTCCCCTGCGGCGGAGGTTTGTATGTCCTGGGCAGAGTCCAAGATCCAAGATTTGGTTTGGACCGCGCGATACCAGGGACTCGAAGGGATCCGCCCCTAGACCGGCCCGCCCCATGACAGATCGTGCGAAGGCAAATTGAGCGGGCACCCCATTGGCTGACAGCAGTCAAGAACCGACGCAGACTCCCGCGGGGGGACGCTGAGATGAATTGGCAGGACCGTCCAGTTTTGGTGACCGGGGGAGCTTCGTTTATCGGCTCCTCGCTGGTCGATAAGCTAGTCTGTCTCGGGGCCAGAGTGCGCGTCGTGGACGACCTGAGCAGCGGCAGGGTCGAAAACATTCAGGCCCACATCGACGCAAAGAAGATGGAGTTCATTCAGGGAGACCTCCGGGAAGCCGGCGTGGCCGGGCGTGCAGTCGAGGGGATGAGTGTCGTCTTCCATCTGGCGGCCGACCACGGAGGTCGAGGCTACGTGGATCTTCATCAGGCGGCCTGTGCAACGAACCTGATGCTGGATGGGACCATTTTCAAGGCCTGCTTGAACGCCCAAGTGGACAAAGTCGTGTACGCCTCCTCCGGATGCGTTTATCCAAACAATCTCCAGACGGACCCGAACCAAATTATCTACTTGAATGAGGACATGGTGGGCCCGCCCTACGACGCGGATAACATGTACGGCTGGGCCAAGCTGATGGGAGAGATGACCCTCCGCGCCTTCTATCACAGTTGGGGAATGAAGTCGGCCTCCTGCCGGTATTTCACCGCCTACGGTCCTCGAGGAGTCGAAAACCATGCGGTCATCGCGATGACCGCCCGAGCGCTGCTCGGACAAGACCCCTTCGTCGTTTGGGGGACGGGCGAGCAGGTCCGCAACTGGACTTTTATCGATGACATTGTGGAAGGCACCCTCCTCGCAGCGGAGAAGATCGACGACGGCGCGGCAGTGAACCTCGGCACGATGGAGCGAATCAAGGTGATTGATGCGGCTCGAGAAATCCTGCGCTACACGGGCCGGGACGCCAGGATCGAACTCCACCCCGAAATGCCGACCGGCCCTTATAATCGCGTGGCCGACAACTCCTTGGCGAAAAAACTGCTGGGGTGGGAACCGAAAGTGAAATTTATCGATGGGCTGCACCGCACCATCGACTGGTACTTTTCCACCAAGGACCCGAAGCAGCTTTCCGCCGAACTCCAGCGGATGCTTACGGAGCGATAACAGGAAGTGAGCCGGGACGCCGGGAGAAAACAAGCGGCCGGCGCATGAATCCTGCTGGGATTCAGGAGAGGCGCCGCCAACGCTCGGAGACGAATTTCAAGCGCGGTCGCGTCGAGCGGTTTCGGAATCACTGAGGTCTATGGCGCGAGTTGCCATCCTGGGCTTGGGCGGCGTGGCGGAACGAATTCATCTGCCGGCGTGCGCCGCTCTGCCGGACGTCCAGCTGGTCGGGGCGTGCGAACCCGACGACGAGCGGCGAGAACTGATGAGGCGCCGCTTCGGACTGCCAGCCGTCTACGCGGACGCCGAAACCCTACTGAAAAAAGGGAGCCCCGAGATCGCCATCATTGGCACTCCGCCCGATTCACACAAGGAACTGTGCCTCCTGGCGCTGGAACACGGGGCCCACGTCCTTTGCGAGAAACCTTTCGTCAACACCATCGAAGAAGCTGATGCGGTGATCAGCGCCGCCGACCGGAAGGGCCTCCGGGTGGCCGTGAATAACCAGTATCGCTATATGGAGATTTATCGCTCCACGCGGGAACGCCTGGTAAAGGGAGAATTCGGGCGGTTATTCTTCGTGCAGATGTGGCAGCAGATGTTTCACCCGGAGATTGACTCAGACGTACTCGTCCAGGCAGCCTTGCGCTTTCCCGAAGAGCGGCTGGCCACGCTTGCCCTGAACCGGGTCAGCCACGCGCCGAACCGGTACCTGGAGATGCGGCTCGATTGCGAGCGGGCGTCCGTGCGCATCTCGCTCGGAGGGATTGCTCGCGCTGCCCTGGACTGGTCGTATCTCATCCGCCGGCCGATCTTCCGCTTGACCATCGTCAAAGGTGGCGAAGCCCGCGCGGAAACCGGAGGCCGTTCGCGCGTTGTCGCCCGCGACGCAACCCGGGCATACGCCTCCGCGACGGCTGCGCACTTGCGAAAGTTTATCGGGGAAATCCAGTCGGGCAAAGGGTCGAACGACGCGGCCCGCCACGCCCGCGAGGTCCTCCGGACCGTTTTTGCCTGTTACGAGTCCGCCCGCACGGGACAAACCCAGTGGCTGGCCCCCCCGCACCCGCAAGTTTTCCGGTAGTATCGTGAATGAGCGCCAAGCCCTCACACAGCAGGAACCAACCCCATCAGCAGTGGAACGACGCTTTCCATCATCATTCCCGTCTATAGCGAACGGGCGACCATCAAGGATGTGATCGATAAAGTCCTCGGTAGTGAAATGGGTCTCGAAAAGGAAATGGTTGTCATTGACGACTGCTCGAGCGACGGGACTCGGGAGGTCCTTCAAAAGCTGGACCAGGGTGAACGCCCGGGGAGAGGGCCCGCGAAGCTGAAGGTCGTGCGCCACGAACGGAATAAAGGAAAAGGCGCGGCGATCCGGACTGGCCTCCAGCACGCGACGGGGCAGATCGTTTTGGTCCAGGACGCCGATCTTGAATACGACCCCCACGACTACTCGAAGCTGCTGGAACCCATCCTGAATGGGCGAGCGGATGTGGTCTTCGGGAATCGGTTCCACGGACGGCCGCATCGAGTCCTCTATTTCTGGCATGATCTGGGGAACCGCTTTCTGACCACGCTTTCGAACATTCTGAGCGATCTGAACTTGAGCGACATGGAGGTAGGCTATAAGGTCTTCCGACGCAGCGCGCTCGAAAAGATCGATCTCCGTTCGGAGCAGTTCGGCTTCGAACCGGAGATCACGATGAAGGTGGCTCGTCTCGGGCTCCGAATCTACGAAGTCCCGATCGCTTATCATGGTCGAACTTATGCCGAGGGGAAAAAATCACCTGGAAGGACGGAGTCGCCGCTGTTTACTGGCTGCTGAAGTATCGCCTTTTTAGATGAGGCCAATCCGCGTGCGGCGCTCCCCCGTCACCTGACCCGCCCGCATCATCGCCGTCGGCCCATCGAAATATACTCGAAACCAAGACTCCTGAGTTCCGCCGGATTGACCATGTTTCTCCCGTCGATGACCAGAGGCCGGTCCATAAGACTCTTGATCTTCCGCCAATCCAATTCCTGGAATTCTTTCCATTCTGTTACCAAGAGGATGGCCTCACAGCCCGTCGCCAAATCATAGGCGTCTTTGCAATACGCGATTTTCGGAAAAAGCGCGCGCACCTTGTCCATCGCCAGGGGATCGTACACCCGCACCGCGGCTTGCATCGCAAGGAGACGACGAATAATTTCAACCGAAGGCGCGAACCGAATATCGTCCGTGTTGGGCTTGAATGCCAGTCCCAGGATTCCGACCTTTTTCTCTGCAATGACCCAAAG
>QHZM01000518.1 GCA_003224665.1 Acidobacteriota bacterium | reverse complement strand
CCAGGAAGGGGTCCGCGGGACCAGGACCGATGACAGGCTGGCCAGTCCCTTCCCCGCATGGCAGTCCGCGTAGATCCGGACCCGGTCGCGGTATTTTCCGCCCAGGAATTGATAAACGGGAAGGTTGGTGGACTTCCCGACGATGTCCCAGAGCGCCGCCTCGACGCCGCTGATGGCGTGGTATCCCATGCCCGCCGTCCCGGTGGCGCCGAGGGCCGTGCGCATCAGGCGACACAGCCGGTCCACATCCCGCGGGTCCTCGCCGGGAAGGAACTCATTGAACTCGCGGATCACCGCGGTCAGGCCGGGGGCGAAAAACGCTTCTCCCCAGCCCGAGAGGCCGGCGTCCGTCAGCACCTTGACGATCGTCCAGTCGTAGTTGGCCTCGATAACCGCGGTCTGAATCTCGGTGATGCGCATGTTCGCCTGCCTGGGGCGCGACGCTCGTCGCCGGATTTTGGATCTTGAGTGACCGCCTCAAGTCGAGGCCGAATAACCGGATGGGCCGCTTCGAGGGCGGGGAGGTCAGAGCTCGCCCAGCGCCTTTTCAACCGAGTCGAGCGCTGTCTTCGAGAGCTCGCAAGGCAGAGGGTCGTTCGAGCGGCGGGCGTAAACGTGCTCGCCGACTTTCGCCGCCTCCGCGACCTCCGTCTGATTCTTTTCGCCGAACTGGACTTGAAACTTGTACGCGGGCTTCGTCAAGCCGAACGACGCGAGGTCCCGCCCTTTGGGGAACGACGTGGCGCGCAGCTCCCGCAGGCTGTTCAGCAGGTTGTCCATCTTCTCCGAGTTTTCGTCCTTGGCGCTCGGGACGGTCTGCTTCCACTTGTCCTTCTGTTGTTCGAACACCCGGCGCCCTTTGGGAGTCTCCACCTCGACGCGCTTCACTTCGAAGGAGGAGAACGCGAAAATGTCCTTGTCGCGCAAATCGGCCGGGTCTTTCTGGAATTGAGTAAGAAAGTCCGCGTTCAGGGTGAAGATCGGGTCGAGGGCGGAGTTCATCGCGTCGTAGCGCTCGCCGTCTTTTTTCCCAAGCACGAGCTTCTGGCTGCCCGTGGGAGCAGTCAGTTTGACGGCCAACGTCGGTAAATCGAAGCCGTACTTCGACGCGTTCTTTTTCTCCTCTGCCGCGACGGCCTGCATGGAGGCGCTGCGGAGTTGACTCAGAATCCCATCCACTCCAAAGCGGTCGGCGCGGACCGGCGGCGGCAGCACCAGGTCCCAGACGCCCTCGGGGTTTTTCGCAAGCGTCCAATGCTTGCCTTTCGCCTCGACTTCAATCCGCTGGAGCCGGTCAACGTCGAGCGTCACCGCCCGCTTGTCTCTCAGGTCGAACAGATTCTTCTGGAGCGAAGACTTCAAGTAGGTCGCCAGCGTCACCACGCGCGAATTCCCGCCAAGCTGCGCGTACACGCCGTCGCCCGTGGGTGTTTCGTCCCCCAGGAGCAACTTGAATTGCTGCGGCTTGGCGTCCGTGGCGACTTCAACAGTCACGCCCGGGGGGTCGAGCCCGAAGTCCTTGAGGTTCGACGGGCGCTCCTCCACCACCCGGTCCACGGCCGCGCCCGTCAGGCTGCTCAGGAAGGCGGAAACGCCGGACTGGTCTGCGGGGAGCTTCCTCGGCTCGATGATCGTCCAGGTCCCGCCCTCGCGCCGGCAGCTGACCGGGTCACCGCTTCGAGGCTTGAGGGTGAATGACTGGATGTGGTTGCTGTCAAGGGAAAGGACTTTTTCTTCGGATTTCGATTCCGTCTTGGGTTTCGCGTGACTCTTGCGCCAGTCGTAGAGGGCCAGCGCGCCCCAAAGCGCCGCCAGGACGCCCATTGCCACCAGTGTGTTCAGGAATTTCCTGTTCATCGCCGTCGCCACCACACTCCGGCGCCCGCGGCCACGATCAGCAGCGGCAGCCCGATCACGCCCAGGTAAAAGACCTGGCGCATCTGTCGCGCGTTTATGTTCAGGCGCTGCGATTCCGGCGGCCTGGGCCGGATCGAGATCATGTCTTCCTCGGCCACCAGCCAGTTGAACATGTTCATGATGAGGTCGCGGTTCCCCTGGAACCCCAGATATACGTTTGCAGCGATTTCTGAAGTCCCCAGGACCACAAACCGGCCTTCCGTCTTCTTCTCTCCGCCACCGGTCACCGTGCCGGAGAGGGCGACCGAAAGAGGCCCCTTAAAGTCCCGCCCCGGCCGGAAATTGACTTCTTTCATTTTACGGTTGAAGTCCGCGACGCCGTAGCTCTCGGCCGAAGTCTCACAAAGCGATTCCGCGAAAACACCCGGCTTGCTGTCCTTGCCGATGGAGAAGGACCGCGTGAGAGGGAAAAGCGTTGCGACGCGCGCCAGCGGCTGCACGATGGGGCTTGTGCCGTATTTGATGATGAGCGGCATCTCGGGGCGAGTCCCAAAGATCTGCGCCACCGGGTTAACGTCAATGACCAGGTCGTTCTGGTCGGACACGTTCCAGTCCGCAAGGAGCTTATCGAAGTTCGGCAATTCCATTGCCGGGTCGAGCATGAACATCACCCGGCCGCCCTTGCTGGCGTATTTCCGGATCGTGTCCACTTCCTGAGCCAGGTAGTCCTGCCGGGGGCCCGCCACGACCAGGAGCGAGCAGTCAGGCGGTATTTCCATCTTCTGCAACAGGACCACCGTCTTGACCTGGAAGTTTTCATTTTCGAGCTGTTTCTTAAGCCGCTCATAGCCGGTCCCGTCGGGGCTGTCGAGGTCGTGTTCGCCGTGCCCCTGGACGAAATAGACCGACTTCTGCCCTTTCAGAACGCGGACGAGCGCGTTGGTAATGCCCTCCTCCCCTTCGCCCTGGGCCTCGAAGTGCCGGTCGCCGGCCTCCACGACGGTCGTGCCCTCGCGCCGCACGCCGTATTTCCGGGCGAGCCCAGGGTCGCGGTCGGGGTCAACAAAACGCACCGTGACCCGGCGGCTCGCCGCCAAGTACATCCCCGTCACGTCGCGCTGGCGACGGCCGCGTTCCCGGTCGAACACATAAATCGTCACGTCGCGGTTGAGCGCCTTCAGCAGTTTCTCGCTCTGCGGCGAAAGGCTATATTTTTTTGTGGGGGTCAGGTCCCAGTGGCGGTCGAAGTAACGGTTCACCGCCACGTTGATCACGACCACAATGGCCACGACCACGGCGGTGTACAACGCCAGGTTCGCGCCTTCGAGGACGCGCCGGCTGCCGAGCGCCGCCTTCCAGTCCTTTTCCTGCATGGTCACGGCCTCCCCTTCAGCGCTTCGACCGAACGCGCGGTAAAGAATATCCCGAGCGCGATGACGGAAACGTAATAGCAGACGTCCCCCAGGTCGATGACGCCCTTGGCGAAATTATCAATGTGGCTCGAAAGCGAAATGTTGGCGATGAACTGGCCGACGGGCCCAGTCGCATAGTCGCGCACCCAGACGAGGACGTAAAGCAGAAGCAGCGCGACCATGGAGAC
>QHZM01000159.1 GCA_003224665.1 Acidobacteriota bacterium | reverse complement strand
GTGGCGTGCCGCTCGAAGGCGAGCAGGGCGTCGTCGTGGCTCATGCCGCAGCCGTCGTCCGCCACGCGGATGCGGCGCTTACCGCCCGCCTCGACGTCCACTTCAATCCGCGTCGCGCCCGCATCCAGAGCGTTTTCGAGCAGCTCTTTCACGACCGACGCGGGGCGCTCCACCACCTCTCCGGCGGCGATTTTGTTCGCCACGGCTTCGGGAAGAATCCGGATTGTACTCAAGGGGTGCTCTCAGGGGGTCGGGGCTTTAGGTCCGACATCCAACCTCATGGCAACAGGCTTGGGGCTTCAGCCCCAGAAGCTATTTTGAATCTGTCCGGCCTTGCATCCAATGGAAACCTTTCGCAAGCCGAGCTGTAGGACCAATCGGCGGGTCGCTCAACCAAGCGCGCTCAGACCGGGTTCATCCAAATATACTCGCGCCTGGCCTGGTCATCCGCGCCATCTCTGATCGTCCAGTCATGAAATCCGGGCTGCCAGATCTGCCTCCTGTGACCCCGGAGCTGATGAATCTCGTGCGAGCTGCCACCTTTGAACAACTGCATGGCCTTTTCCAGCGTCGTCGTGTCGGCTGGCGTCGAGAGCAGGTGGAAGTGGTCCGGCATCACGACAAACTCATGCAGAAGGTAGGCACCTTGGTCGCGACAGGTGATTAAGCGTGTCACAACAATCTCTGCCACTTCGGAAACACGGAAGACCGCACGGTTCTGCCAGGTTTTTGTGGTCACGAAGTAGGTGCACGCGGGAGCCGTCCGATGAATCAACCTTCCCATCTGAACTTCAGGGGCTAAAGCCCTTTCTTTGCTCCTTAGTTTTGTCGGAGCTGAAGCTCCGACCCCCCTCATGTTATGGCTTGAGGAGAATGTGCCATTCTTTCTCACCCGGACGTCGAGCTGAAACGGAGTACGTCCCCGCCAAGACCCACGGAATTGCGGCCGAGCAGATCGGACACGTTAATGGGACGCCAGCTCCGCCTGTCTCTACTGTTGTCCATGTGTAAATCTCAGCCTGGCACCCGGAATTTGGGCATACATGGCGAACGTCTTTCCAGGCTGCGAGAAGCCCGAGCTCCTCCAATTGATCGTAGTCGACGGGAGCGGGCGCGTCGCACATGAGGTCAACGGCGCTGGCGGTCTTCGGGAACGCGATGACCTCGCGGATATTCGACTCGCCGGCCATCAGCGCGACGATGCGGTCACACCCGAGCGCAATCCCTCCGTGCGGCGGCGCGCCGTATTCGAGCGCGTCCAGAAAGAAGCCGAAACGCTCTCGTGCTTGCTCGTCGGTCAAACCCAGCACCTTAAAAACCCTCTGCTGAATATCACGGCGGTGCATACGAATGGAGCCGCCGCCGAGTTCCCACCCGTTCAGGACCAGATCGTAAGCGCGAGCCTTGACGGCTGCCGGATCACTCTCGAGCTTCTCCAGGTCTTCCTCCCGCGGAGACGTGAACGGGTGGTGGACTGCCGCGTAGCGTTTTTCTTTTTCGTCGTATTCAAACATCGGGAAGTCCACGATCCAGAGAAAGTTCCACGTACCCGATTTGGCCAGGCCGAGCTTGCGCGCGACTTCCAATCGAACTTCGCCCGAGGCTTTGTCCAGGCGATCGCGCGAGCCGGGAGGCGCGGTTTCCGCCCGGAGTCCCAGCAACAGGACCAAGTCGCCTGGCGCAGCCTGAGTGGCGGCAACAATGGACCGCAGGGCCTCCTCGCCGAACACTTTTGTAAGCGGCGACTGGACTTCCGAGTTCCCTACCTTCACGTTCGAAAACCAGTCGGCGGAGTTCTCCCGGGCGAGATCTTGGAGTTTGTCCAGTTGGCTGCGCGTAGCCGCGGACCAGCCCGGAACGCGCATCGCTTTGATCGGCTGGGCGACCCTCACCTTTTCGCGGGCCCCGTCCGGCAGGCTGACGCACTTCCACTCGAGCCCGATGCCCAGGTGCGGCTTGTCCGATCCGTAGCGCTCCATGGCGGAGTCATAGCTCAGCCGCGGGAACGGCCGCTTGACTTTGGCGTCCACAAGAGCGAACAGCTTTTCCATCAAGCGCTCGATGATGTCAAAGAGGACTTCGCGCTGGGGGAAAGCCATCTCGATATCCAACTGGGTAAATTCCGGCTGGCGGTCGGCGCGCAAGTCCTCGTCGCGGAAGCACCGTACAATCTGGAAATAACGATCGAAGCCCGCAATCATCAGAAGCTGCTTGAAGAGCTGGGGGGATTGCGGCAGGGCGTAATAGCGCCCGTGCTGCAGGCGGCTGGGCACGAGGTAGTCCCGCGCGCCTTCGGGCGTTGAGCGTGTCAAAAACGGCGTTTCGATCTCGACGAATCCCAACTCGCTCAGGTGCTGGCGGATCGTCTGGTGGGCGCGGTGGCGCAGGCGCAAATTGCGCTGCATATCCCCGCGCCGGAGATCGAGATAGCGATAGCGCAGTCGCGCCTCCTCGCTGGTCCGGATTTCATCCTCGATCGGAAATGGCGGCGTCTTTGCCTCGTTCAGGATCAGGAGGGTGCGCGCCCGCACCTCGACTTCGCCGGTGGGAATTTGGGAATTGACGGTTTCCGGGGCCCTCAGGACGACTTCGCCCTCGACCCCGACGATAAATTCGCCGCGGACTTCTTCAGCCCTGCTGTGGGCGACGGCGCTCACTTCGCGGTTCACAACCACCTGCGTCAAGCCGGTGTGGTCTCGCAGGTCGAGGAAGATGAGGTTCCCCAGGTCGCGCCGCCGATACACCCACCCTGCGAGAAAAACATTCTGGCCGGCGTGGGACTTGTGAACCTCGCCGCAGAAGTGAGTCCTCTGGCGTTCACCAAGCAAGTCGAGTTGCAAACTTTCTCCTTACGGTATCGAGCGTAACGTCGGGGGGAATCCTGGCCCGTCGCCCGAGTGCGAGGGCCATCAAGACTCGGCAGCCGTCAAACCGGCCCGGTCCCAAGCTTTTCCTTCAAGTAGGCGGGCACCCGCGCGGGCTCGACTTCTTCTTGCCGGCCCGTCCCCATATCCTTGATCTGGTAACGACCGCTCGCGAGCTCGCCCTCTCCGATGATAATTGCATAACGCGCGTGCAGCTTGTTCGCCACGCTGAGCGACTTCGAGAGTTTCACAGGTTCATAACCGATTTCGACTCTCCATCCCTGCTGGCGGAGCCCTCGAGCCAGTTCCGCCGCGGGCCGAAAAGCTCCGTCGCCGAGCCACGCAACATACGCCGCGATTGAGTTTTCTCCCTTCAGATTGCCGGCGTGCTCGACGGCCAGCATCAATCGGTCCTGGCCGATCGCAAACCCGAAGCCCGGCGAAGACGGCCCGCCGAGCATTTCCGAGAGCCCATCGTAACGGCCTCCACCGAGGAGCGCGTTTTGGGCGCCCAGCCCGCTGCTCGTGATCTCGAATGTCGTTCGCGTGTAGTAATCGAGCCCGCGCACGAGCCGAGGGTTAATCTCATAGGCGACGCCGCGTTGCGCCAGCTCCGCCTCGACGCCGTCAAAATGCTTGCGGCAATCAGCGCAGAGGTAGTCAACGATCCGAGGGAGCCTGGCGATCTGTGCCTGGTCGGCTTCAACCTTGCAGTCGAGCACGCGGAGCGGATTCGTCTCGGCACGCCGCTGGCAGTCAGCGCAAAGTTGTGACTTGACACCTTGCAGCGCCTCCCGCAGGACTTCCACGTATGTCGGGCGACACTTCCCGCACCCGACGGAATTGATGAGCAAAGAAAATTCCCGCAGTCCCAACCGCGCGAGCAAGAAGGTCAACATTTCCAGGACTTCCGCATCAATGGTCGGGTGGTCGGAGCCGAGCACCTCGGCGCCGATTTGATAGAACTGCCGGTAGCGCCCCTTCTGAGGACGCTCGCGGCGGAACATCGGGCCGAGGTAATAGAGCTTGTGAACGCCTCCTTCGTTGAACAGCCGATGTTCGATGTAGGCGCGAACGACGGAGGCCGTCGCCTCCGGACGAAGCGTCAGCGACTCCTCGTCTCGGTCCTGGAACGTGTACATCTCCTTTGTTACGATGTCCGTGTCGGCGCCCACGCTTCGCGCGAAGAGATCGGTGCGTTCAAGGACCGGCGTCCGGATTTCGCGGAAGTTGTAGGCGTCAAACACGCGCCGGGCCTCCTCTTCGACGCGCTGCCACAGCGGCGTCTCAGAGGGCAGCAGGTCGCGTGTCCCCTTCACCGAACGGATTGCCGAAAGCGCTTTGGTCACGATGGATCCGCGCGGCGGCGCGATTGTGCGGACGCGGGCGGGCTTGGCCATGGGCCGCCCTTCACCCCCATAATCGCACGACGTTCTTTCCCGGCCGGGCGAGATAGCTCTCCTTGTATTCGAGATAGTGGGTCGCGTGCACGTCAATAAACGCGCGGTCCGAGTCGGTGAGCTTTCGCGCCAGGCGCGCGGGCATACCGAGAAAGAGGCTGCCGGGCGGGATGACGGTGTCCTCCGTCACGAGCGCGCCCGCTGCGACAATCGAGCCTTCGCCGACACGCACATTGTTCAGAAGCACCGCGCCCATCCCAATCAGGCAGTGACTTTCGACGGTGCAGCCGTGCAGGATCGCGCGGTGGCCCACCGTGACCCAGTCTCCCACCACGACCGCCGAGCCACGCATTGTGTGCACGATCGAGCCATCCTGAATGTTGCTGTTCGCGCCGATGCGGATGGGTTCGATGTCGCCTCGAAGCACGGACTGGAACCAGATGCTGGCGTTTTCGCCGATTTCCACGTCACCGATGATGTCCGCGCTCTCGGCCACAAAAGCTGTCGCCGCGATGCGTGGCAAACGGCCCGCGAACTCATGGATCATGCGCTTGCCTGCTCTGACAAAATTCCGGAGGCTGCTCCAAACCTTTTGAAAGTAACACAGACGCGCAAAAACCCGCAAGACGCGGGGAAGACGGCAGGCGGCGGCTTCACATCGCCCTAGCGCTGCAAACCTTCGAACGTGAAGCCCGGCGGGGGGCGGCTCAACTGCTCGGTCAGCCCCGCTATCGCGGGCGCACGAGCTCGAGCGGCTTCCCTTCTGTCCACGGCTTGTAAGCGGCCGCAAAGCGGATCCGCTCATCCAGTGGAGGATGGCTGTAAAGCCAGTACTCGATGAAAGGGTGGGGATCGGGGTCTGCGAGGTCTTCTTCACCGAGGGTCTGGAGCGCGCGTGCCTCCGCTGCGTTGGGGTCTAGCACGATGCCGTAAGTCACTTCAAGCGCGAACTGGTCAGCCTGATGCTCGAAATGGCGGGAGATGCCGTTAACGACGGGAGAAATGAGGAAACTCAGGGCGGTCAGGACGGAAAGCGCGATAGGAAATGAGGCCAGATCGCCCACCGACTCGACGGCGCTCCGGGTCCCCAGGCGCTCCACGACTCCGTTGAGCGCGACGAAACCCAAATAGAAAAGGCCGAGGACGAGAAGCTCAATGAGCGCGAATTCCTTCAGGATGTGACGGAGGACATAATGCCCCACTTCATGCCCGAGGACGAGCAACGTCTCGTCCTCGCTCATCATCCGAAGCGTGTTGTCCCACACGACCACCCGCTTGCTGGCGCCGACGCCCGAAACGTATGCGTTGAGTGTCTTCGTCTTTGCGCTCGCATCCATTTCGAAAATGCGCGAGTGCGGCACCTCGAGTCCTGCATGGTCGAGCATCCCTTCCACGCGGGCGGTGAGTGCGGGACGAGTTTTCTCAAGGGGAGTGAATTTGAAAAAGAGCGGCTCGATGACGAACGGTTCGAGAAGCATGAAGCCGAGCGCGAGCGGGATCGTCAGGAGCCAAAAATAAAACCACCACCGGCGCGGAGCGCGCCGCACGACGAGGTAGAAGATCCAGACGACCAGGGTCCCGAGCACCGCGGTGACGGCAAGATTTTTCGCCCAGTCACCCAGCCATGAGGCGAAACTCTGAGTGGAAAGCCCGAACCGGTGGTCGAGCGCAAAGCCGGCATAGTAGTCGAGCGGAGACCTGAGCAGACTGGCCGCAGCAGCAAACACAGGGACAAAAATTGCGCACTGGGCAATGTGACGGCGCGCCAACTTGCGGGCCCAGTCGCGAAAGGCTGCAGCGGTCCTGGTTCGCCAGAGGAGGAGATAAATGCTGATCGAAAGGACGAAGTCCACAAAATAGAGAATGTATTGGTCGCGCGAGTAGGCGATGGCCTTTGCCCGCCTTTCGGGCGAGAGCGTGTAGTGCTCGGGGGCGGTGGGGCTGGCAGGTTGGTGAACGTTGGGGAGGGCTTCGCCCTCCCGCGGGCGGGTTGCCTGCCCCGGCGGAATTGGGGTGCCCGCCCCTGCCTGCGGGGGAGCCTGAGGCGCAGGCGAAAAACGACCACGGGTAAATCCGTGAGCCCCACCATGATTTACCTGTAGCGCGCCCAGCAAAATTAGCAACGCACAAACTGGCATGGGGTCACCGAGCAAGGGAAATGCAAAGGCTCGCCACGGCGAGTCCCCGAGGCGGACAAAAGGCCTGGCAAAGGGCAAAAATCAATAATGGGACGCCAGGCGGGAACAGCAAGTGCACAAGCACGGGTTGTTGCGGCTGTCGGCGCCCACCCTGTAGGGAAGTGAATAACTCTAGCCCTTTGATTTTTGCCTTTTGACCGGAATTTCCGTATTGACTTCGCGGCCCACCGATAATTTACACCTGACCGCCTCAGCTTTGGGGGAAACAATCCCGGACGGCCATCCCCGGGCTACCAATGTTTATGCCCGAGGCGCCGTGGGTGAGAGACGAACCAGAGAGCCGATGCGGCCTGCCTGCCGCAGGCAGGGCTGGAGATTGACCGCGTCTCGCGGGACTGCCCGCCGATCCCGCGGAGCGGGACCCACTTCTGAGGGAAGCTACGGTCAGAGAAGCCCTGACCGTGGCTAACCGCCCTCAGTAATGCTATGCTAAGCGACGTTGACGCTTCAAGGTTTAGATATGAGCCACCTCTTGGACAACCCTCCTGTCACCGCAGAGACTCTTGAAGAGGTCGTGCGCCGCATCCTGGCGGCGGGCTCACCGCTCAGGATCGTTCTATTCGGATCGCGAGCCCGCGGAGAGGCGAAGCCAGGAAGTGATCTGGACCTCTTGATCGTCGAGGAGTCGACCTTGCCACGCTACAAACGGGCGGCGCGTTACTTGCGGGCGCTGGTGGGCGTCTTTCCGGCAAAGGACGTAGTGGTGTGGACGCCGCAGGAGATCGAAGCCTGGTCTCAAGTGCCC
>QHZM01000158.1 GCA_003224665.1 Acidobacteriota bacterium | reverse complement strand
CAGACCGCCGCGCCCATCCCGTCGCGGGCGACAGGAGGGCGCCGCGTCGCCAGGGGCAGCCTATGGGACGGATTGAAATCCTCACCGACCCGGAGCAGGAGCTGAGCTCGCGGCACTACGAGCAGCTCGAAGCGGGGAACATCCTGCTCTATCCCCAGATGCCCCTTGAACTGCCGGAAGACGATCAGCGCTTTCTCCTGCGCCAGCGCCAGACCGAGGCGTCCTATCACAAGAACATTGCTTATCGGCCGGCGCAGGACACGCTGACCGGCGCGGCCAGTGGCACGGACCGGCGGGAACTCCGCCGCATTCTTATGGCATACTCGCGGCAGGCCGCGCGGGTGCTCACCAAACTGCTGCCGCGCTACGCCGCGCAGTCGCGCCTCGATTACGCGAGCTATCGTCCCTTTGAAGAAGATGGTCGCAAGCTTCCGCTCCATTCGCGCAACGACCTTTTGCACGTCGATGCTTTTCCTACCCGCCCGACGAACGGCGACCGGATTCTGCGCTTTTTTACAAACCTCAACCCCGCGCAGCCGCGAGCCTGGATCCTCGCCGAGCCGTTTGACGTGCTCGTCGAGCGCTTTGCGGGCGAGGCCGGCCTGCTGGGGGCGGCGAAACAGAATTTCCCCGCATGGCGCCGGAGACTCGCGCGGCTCGCAGCAAAGCTCCGCCTTCACCGGTTCTCAGCTCCTCCGTACGATGCGATAATGCACCGCTTCCACAATTTTCTGAAGGAGTGCCAACACTTCCAGGAGACCACGCCCAAGGTGCGGGTGGACTTCCCGCCGAAGTCCTCCTGGCTGGTCTTTACGGATATGGCGACTCACGCCGCCATCGGTGGACAGTTCGCGCTGGAGCAAACTTTCATCGTCTCGCGCCAGGCCATGGTGCGGCCCGAGCTCGCCCCCGTAAGCATCCTCGAACGCATGTCCGGAGCGGAGTTGACGTGGCGCAACTGATGAGTGGACTCGTCGCAGACAAGACGGCGGCGAAGCCCGGCGGCGGACTTGTGCTCAATCACCGGAGGACTTCTTGAAACTTAACCTGCGCTTTGCAAGTTGTCCCCTCGCCCTGGTCATTGTTTTCACCGGGGCTTCGAGCGTTCTGACCGATGCCCGGCAGTCCCAAACCCCTTCACCGGCAAAGCGGGCTCAGGCGCGGGCCGCCCAGGGAAAGATTTGGAAATCAGAGACGACCGGCAAGGAGTACCGGGTCAGGGTGGAAAAAGACCGCTTTTATGCCGAGTGGGTGCCCGGGCCGGCCGTGGCCGACCGCGACAAGACTTACATCCGCACGGAATGCCGCCGCACCGGGTCGAAGTGGGTTGGCATCTCGCGAAGCTTCCTCCCCTGCGTCGTGGAGAATGAGAAGGGACGGACCACCAACTGGTGCCATCTGATGACGCGGACAGAAATCGAATCCATTGGTCCGAACCGCATCGTCGGCCGCGCCGAAAGCCTTCACCGGTTCGATTGTCAGACCTGCAAAATCCTGGAAGCAGCGATGACGGATTTTGTGTGGGTCCCCAAACATTAGACCCGGAATAATTCGTCAAACAACCTGATGCGCCGCAATCAGTAGCGCAGGCGCTTACGTCTGCGGGTCTTTCTCCCCGCCGGATACCAGAGTCATGAAATGGCCACGTAAGAAGTGGATCGGTTTCATCATCGGCATTGCTATCGGAATTCCGTTAGGACCCCTACTCGCAAACTCATTCAAGCGGTACTTGTTGGGGATCCCCTGCATCCTGTTTCCGGCAATGGTGGCCTGCGTTCTTCTGTTCAAAGGTTCACCGGACTCCGTTTTTGACTGGTTCGATCCTCTCAATCCTCGAGCTCTCGTCGTTTGGACTTTCATTCTGGTCTTCGGTGTCGCCGGGATTGCCTGGTCCGTAGACGGGCTCAAAAGGGCGGGCTGGTTGCCTCGGGAGCCTCAGTCAGCCCTGCTCATTCCCCACACGCGTGCCGAGAAAATTGTCTGCGTGTTGGTATTCGCGCCTGTTATCGGTATTTGTGAGGAGTTCCTGTATCGGGGATACCTTCATCGCGAGGTTTCCGGATGGGTTCATTCCGTCCCGCTCGCTGTCGCGATAACTTCGCTGGCTTTTGGACTGGCGCACGCGCACCAGGGCCCCGCCGGAGTGGTGCGAGGCACGCTGCTCGGCGTCCTCTTTGCTGTTCCGGTTGTAAGACTCGGCGTAATTTATCCTTCCATGTTTACTCACTTCTTGTATGACGCGGTGGTGCTGGCGTGGCTCGGCCCGAAGCTGGTTCGGGCGGATCAAAGTCCGGCTTGACAGGTTGTCGAGCGGGGTAGCCGCGCCTGGTGGTGTTTCCAACCGTGGGCATCCTCCACATCCGGAAACCCGCGTTCATTCAAACAATGAGCCAGTAGGGCAGACGTTTACGTCTGCGCGTCCTTCTCACAAGAGAGGGCTAGGAGCTTTTCGTTTTTTTGATTTCTTCGATGAGAGGCGGGACAATCTCGAAGAGGTCGCCGACGATGCCGTACGTCGCCACCTCGAAAATGGGGGCTTCCTTGTCCTTATTGATGGCCACCACGGTATGCGACCCCTTCATGCCGACCTGGTGCTGAATGGCGCCGGAAATTCCCAGCGCGACGTAAAGTTTGGGAGCGACCGTCTGCCCGGAGCTTCCAATCTGGTGGTCCATCGGCAGCCAGCCGCTGTCGCAGATGGGCCGCGAGGCGCCGAGTTCGGCCCCCAGGACTTCCGCCAGCTTCTTGGCCAGCTCGATGTTCTCCGGCGCTTTGATGCCGCGCCCCACCGCCACGATGATTTCCGCCTGGGTCAGGTCCACGGCCTGCTTGGCTTCGCGGAAACGCTCGCCCGGCCGCGTGCGGACCATTTCCGGTGAGAGCGAGACCTGCACCGCGGAGTTCTTGGCGGCCGCGCTCCCGCGGCGCGCCGCATCCTCGCGGAAGGCTCCTGACTGAAATGACGCGAGGTAAGGCGGCTCGCCGGCGAACTCCACGTCCGCGTTGTATTTTCCCTGGAAAACCTGCCGGACGAAAATCACCCGCGCGCCCTCTTTCCGGTAGGCCAGGCAGTCGCTGATGAAGCCCCGGTCGAGCGCGGCGGCCAGGCTTGGCGCAAAGTCCCGCACCTGGTAGGTGTGGCTGAAGATGACGTACCGGGGTTTTCGGTCCTTGATGACTTTCTTCAGCGCGTGCGTTGTGCCGTCCGCCGTGTAGTTCGCGAGGAGCGGCGAGTCCACGCTCAGGACTTCGCTGAGCTCGAGCGCCGCGAGTTCCGAGGCGAGGCGGGAGAGGTTTTCGCCCAGGATGACGGCTGAGACTCCTGACTGGAGCTCCCGCGCAAGTTGCTGGCCGGCAGCCACGGCTTCCCAGGTCGGCCGGGTCAGCTTTCCGTCGTGATGTTCGGCGTAAACCAGGACTTCATCCGCCATCGGAATTCCCACTTACCTCGCGCCGGCACTGGTCCTGAAAGGCCGCAGATCCCGCTAAGTGGGATCCCCGCTACCTATTGCCGGCTTCGAAGCGCCGCACGTTTTCTAGTGCCGTTCCAACTTAATGTGCCGAAATGCCTAAGCCGAGGCCTTTTGAGAATGCTCGAAAACGCTGCTCACGGAAATAGGCCTAAATAGTTGGAACGGCACTAGACCACCCGGGCCTCATTCTTGAGCTTGTCCACCAGCCGGGCCGCGATTTCTTTCGGGCTGCCCTCCAGGAACTGCGTCCGTGAAGCTTTAACAGGCACATAGACTTTCAAAATTTTTTGCCGCGGCGCCACCGCTTCCCGCGTCAAGCCCAGGCCGGCCAGGTTCAGCTTCTCGATGGTTTTCGTCTTGGCCGCCATGATTCCCTTCAAGGTGGCGTACCGGGGCTTGTTAATCCCTGACTGAATGGCGAGGACGGCGGGCAGCGACAGCTCGATCCACTGGAACCAGCCCGCTTCGAGCTCCCGTTTGACTTTCAGCGTTTTCCCGTCGGTCTGAATCTCCATGATGATGGTCGAGTGCGGGACCCCCAGCAGCTCAGCGAGGATTACGCCGGTCTGCGCGTACCCGTCGTCGTCGGACTGAAGGCCGGTCAGGACGAGGTCGGGTTTTTCCCTCTGGATGGCGGCGGCCAGAGCGCGCGCCGCGCCGAAGGGGTCGAGGCCCTCGAACGCCGGGTCTTCGAGGTGAAGCGCCCGGTCTGCGCCTTTCGCCAGGGCTTCTTTGATGGACTGCTGAGCGCGGGCCGGCCCGAGGGAGCAGACGACGACTGCTCCGCCGAGTTTCTCCTTCAGGCGCAGAGCTTCTTCGAGCGCGTAGATGTCCGGCTCGTTGATCTCGAAGTTGATGTCGGTCTCCTGAATCCAGGTCGAAATCGCGTTGAGCCTCAGTACGGCATCGCGCGCCGGGACCTGTTTCAGGCAAACGATTATTTTCACAGTCATTGAAGAGACGGGGGGGAGTCTGCCGTCAGGTGGCCCTCCGCCGGCCGGAGCCTCCGCACGCTTCTGGGTGCCCGGGATGAATGCAAGGGCAAATCAGACAAGCTGCCGCAAACGGCGAGGTCCACTCGTCATCCTGTAAACCGCTTGAACAACAGGGCCGCGTTGGTGCCGCCGAAGCCGAACGAGTTGGACAGGGCATATTCGATGCTGGCCTTGCGAGCCTTGTTCGGGATGTAGTCCAGATCACACTCGGGGTCCGGGTTTTCGTAATTGATAGTAGGCGGCAGGATCTGGTCGCGGAAGGCAAGGACCGTGAGGCCAGCCTCAAGCCCGCCCGCGCCGCCGAGCAGATGCCCGGTCATGGACTTGGTGGAGCTGATGGGAAGCTTCCGCGCGTATTCCCCGAACACTTTCTTGATCGCGAGGGTTTCCAGGCGGTCGTTATGGGGAGTTGAGGTTCCGTGCGCGTTCACGTAGCCCACCTGTTCGGGCAGGACCTTGGCGTCTGCGAGGGTGTTGCGCATCACGCGCACGGCGCCGTCGGCGTCCTCCGAGGGCGCGGTGATATGAAAGGCGTCGCCGGACATCCCGTAGCCGACGATTTCCGCCAGGATGGGCGCGCCGCGCCGGACCGCGAAGCCGAGTTCTTCGAGGATCAATATGCCCGCGCCCTCGCCGATCACGAAGCCGTCGCGGTCGCGGTCGAAGGGCCGGCTGGCCTTTTCGGGCTCCGAGTTCCGCGTCGAGAGCGCGCGCATCGCTCCAAACCCTCCCACGGACATTGGGGTAATGGCTCCTTCCGCGCCTCCGCAGATCACGACGTCGGCGTCGCATCGTTGGATCAGCCTGTAAGCGTCCCCGACGGCGTGCGCGCTCGAGGAGCACGCGGTGCATGTGGCCGAGTTCGGGCCCTTCGCCCCCCAGCGGATTGAAACAAATCCGGAGGCGAGGTTGACGATGGATGCCGGAATGAAAAAGGGAGATATCTTGCGCGGCCCGCCCTTGAGGAGCGCCGTATGCTCCCGCTCGATGACATCGAATCCGCCGATCCCCGATCCGATGTAAACGCCCGCCCGGTCGGCTATCGAGGGCGTGATTTTCAGCCCCGAATGCTCCATCGCAAACTGCGACGCCGCCAGGGCGAACTGGATGAACAGGCCCATCTTCTTTACTTCTTTCTTCTCGATGAACTGGATGGGGTCAAAGCCCTTGACTTCCGCGGCGATGGTGGCGGGGAAGCCGGTGGGGTCGAAGTGGGTGATGGTGCCCACGCCGCTCTTGCCGGCCAGGATATTCGCCCACGTCTCCTCGGTCCCGACGCCGAGCGCGCTGACCAGACCCACCCCTGTCACGACGACTCTTCTTGACAAGCTAAGTACCTCCGTCAAAGGCTTGCCCTGGGGTGGTCAGTTTTTAGAGGTTTTCGCGTGGGCTTGGATGTAGTCGATAGCGTCTTTCACCGTCTGGATTTTTTCAGCGTCTTCGTCGGGGATTTCGATCTCGAACGATTCCTCAAATGCCATCACGAGCTCCACGATGTCGAGCGAGTCAGCTCCGAGATCGTCCACGAAGTGCGCCGTGGGCGTGACTTCGGCCTCATCGACGCTGAGTTGTTCAACGATGATTTGCTTGACCTTTTCTTCGGGCGAAGCCATCTCTCTGCTCCTCCTTACGTGGGGTGGCCGCGGCATTCTAACTTTGGCACCCGCACGCGTCAAGCGCATGGGAAACGCGTGCAGTCCATCACGAGTGATCGAAGCCGGTGCGTCGGGCCCTCACCGGCCGCCTTCGAGAGATTAGCACTACTCTCAAGACATGTACATCCCGCCGTTGATGTTCAGCACGTGCCCGGTGATGTAGCCCGCCTCGTCGGAGGCGAGGAACCTGACGCCCTGCGCCACCTCGCGGTCCGTGCCCATCCGGCCCAGCGGGACCACGCTCAGGATTTTGTGTTGCACCTCTTCGGAAAGCTTTTCGGTCATCGGCGTCGAGATGAACCCCGGCGCGACCGCGTTGACCGTGATATTCCGGCTGGCCACTTCGGCCGCCACCGCCTTGGTCAACCCGATCAGGCCGGCCTTGGAAGCGATGTAGTTCGCCTGGCCCGCGTTCCCCGACTGGGCCACGACGGACGTGATGTTGATAATCCGCCCGTACCTCTGCCGCACCATGCCAGCCAGCACCGCCTGAATACAGTGGTAGGCCCCGTCCAGGTTGGTGCGCATCACCGCTTCCCAGTCCGCCAGCTTCATCCGCAGGACCAGGTTATCCCGGGTAATCCCCGCGTTGTTCACCAGGATGTCGACCTTTCCCCACGTCTCGAGGACTTTTGCCACCGCCGCCTTCACCGACTCGGGGCTGGAGACATCCAAGCCCAGCGCAAGCGCCTTTCCTCCGTGGCCTTCGATTTCCTTGGCCACGCCCTGAAGCTTCTCGAGGTTGCGGCTGCCGAGCGCCACGGAGACTCCCGCCTCCGCCAGGAGCAATGCGCAGGCTTTCCCGATGCCCTGGGAAGCGCCCGTCACCAGCGCCACGCGACCCTCAAAGTTCATAACGTCCCTTCCCGCGCGCCACGAGGCGCGGCCTCGCGCGGTCTGCTCGCCGTGCCCGCGCCGTTCGTTGAAGTTCCCCGGGCTCGCCGCACCTTCGCTTCCGGTGCCGCTTCCACTTTCGCAATCACGATGGCATGCGACCCACCCTTTTCGTAAACCTTCCCGCTCACCGATACTCTCTTCCCGGCGTAATCCATCAGCTTTTCGTTTTGGCCGGTGGCGGGGATGGAATCGGAAATCGGCCAGTAGAGCTTTCCGTCGTCTGCCAGAAGCACCATTGGGGAACCGGCCTTGGCGCAGGCGAGGGCGCACTCGGGGCTGACAGGTTTCTTGAGGTTCTTTGTAAACGCGCAGGCAGAATCCAGCAGGTAGCCTTTGATTGTAGCAGTACGCTCCGCTGCGCGGCTCACACTGTGACCGGTGAATATGAAACTCGCGATCAGCGCCCACAGCGCAATCATTCTTTTGCTATTCAGGCTCGCTTCCTCCTCAAGAAAATTTCACTACAACAGGAACATAAAACGTGCGCAGTGTAACATTTCGGTATGCTGCGTGCACACCCTTAGCCTGTGTGAGCTTAGAAACTTTTGTCTTTTCTTGAGGCCCTATTTGAGTAGGCGTCATCGGGTTGTGTCCCCATGAGGAGAAATTCCCGGAGCCCGTACTTCCTTAGGTTGAGGCGCCGACGTCGGGGGGAGAATCTGGCGAGCGGGCGTTAGTGCCGAAACGAAACGTTTCTGGCGCGGCCTCCAATTTGAGATTGCACTAGAGGCCAGACAGAGCGATTCGATTAAATGGGCCAATCTGCTTACTTAGAAGAAGTCAGTCCGGAAATCCGCTCTTGGTTAGCATTGTCCGCATCCGGAAACGGACGTTTTCCCTCATCTTCTTGGCTTGGTCTGGCGAGAAAAGGAGGTCCCCTTTGGCAAGCCGCCGCAAATCATTCGGCCCCAGCCTGGCCGACATTATCCCAGTCCCAGAATGGCCCAATTCGGACAGGAGCAAGTGGCCGATTTCATGGGCGATGCCAAGGGCCAGGATATTTGCTTCCGTTGCATATCCATATTCGGCCAGATGCGAAACGCGGTCGTAATAAATGTAGAACACGCGAGCGTACGCGCCCTTGTCGGCTTGCGTCGCCACTGACGCTCGACCCAGCTCACTCTCGCGGAACGCCAGGCTCTCCGCGCCGGCGCGGGCAAGGATAATCAAGTGGAGGTCTGCGGCCCCTACCGGTTCTTCACAGCCCCGATCACTCTGGAATTCGTCCTCCGCCCGGCTGCAGACGAGCCACCGCGCCTCGATTCCAACTTCGCGGAAGATGTTCGATGTCTCCTTTCCCGCGCGAACCAACGTCCCTCGCGGTACCCGAGCGTAGTCGTAGACCCGCACAGCGACCGTTAGCCCAGGGTCTCCGGGACTGTTCGCCGTTGGTCGGGTGTCTGCGTAAGCTGGGCCGCCGAACGCGAAACCCAAGACCAGGAAACTTTCGAATGCCTTCCTCATGGCGTCCTCCGTCCCGCACTGGCGGGACGAGGGCGACCTTGAGGGAGGTGGGCTAGTACCTCAATGCAAGGGGAATCAAATCGCAGTCATATGCGAGTCATTAACATAACCAACTGATTCCATAGCCTATAGCTGCCGGCTGAGGCTCGATTCGCGAGGCCCTTGACTGGGTTGACTAGGTTCGAAAGGGGTGCTAGAGTCGCTCCAACGTTCGCAAAGTTCGATGCAAACTGCTCGACCTTCCAACATCGTCCGCTTCAGTGGATTCGAACTTGACCTTCGAGCCGGTGAGCTGAGCAAAGGCGAGCAAACGATGACACTCCAGGAACAACCGTTTCAGATCCTGACGATGCTGCTCGCGCACCCCGGTGAAGTGGTTACCCGCGAGGAGGTGCGAAAGAAGCTCTGGCCGAACGACACGATCGTCGAGTTCGACCACAGCATCAACGCGGCGATGCAGAGGCTGCGGCTGGCCCTGGGCGATTCGGCCGACAACCCGCGTTATGTGGAGACCGTGGCCCGGCGAGGGTACCGATTCTTGGTGCCTGTAGAGAAGGTCGATCGCACCTCGCCACGCGAGCT
>QHZM01000157.1 GCA_003224665.1 Acidobacteriota bacterium | reverse complement strand
AGCATTTTCATCGGCACACCCAGAATTTTGGGTTAGGATCGTCATGCCTGAAACCTTTTGAGCAACTCCCTTCGTTATCAGTAGTTACTGTAAAATTAGCTCTGGTCGAGAAGGCGAAGCGGGCATTTGTGGCGCCTTGACAGGCCGAGGATCCTAGTACGATTTCTATTAGAATATTCTTATACTTTCCAGGTTACCATTCCGACTAGCGATAACTTGCCGGGGACTTGTCCGGATCCCGGCGCTGTGCCAGCCCGACCCTAAGGGGAATCCAGAGCTTGCCTACCAGCGCCAAATTTTCGGCTTGATCCCCCACCAGGGGAGGTCAGATTTTGAAAGCCACCATAAGGGACAGCAGGTTTTCTTGGTGCGCCAAGGCAAAAGCTTTTCGAGGTAACCTATAATTATTCCCCCGGCCCTCCCTAGCCGCGCCACAAGCGCCTAATCCCGCAATGGATTCACAGGACGCTTAACCCTCAATGACTTTCCTCGACGCTGTTCTGCACACTTCCAGCCTGTTTCGGAGCGCTCTGTTTCCGATTTGTGAACTTGGTCCCCAATCAAGAGGATGTTGCTCTACCGTTCGGGAGATGAGGGCAGTAAGTAATTCAGCAGGTCTGGGTTAGAAATGACGACAGTGGCGCCTTCAATCTGAATTGGATCACGGGGCAATTTGATTTTTGCCGCAGGCACAGCAAGGCCCGCTGGAAGAGGGCTGGCGGGCACGATGGTCAGGACCAGATCGCCAGCGGGAAGGTTTCGAAGAACGAAACTCCCCTCGGCGTCAGTTGTTGTAACCGCGTGATCGATAGCGAGCTGAATGCCTGCTAGGGAACGTGGCCGGAAATAGAACGAAGAGCTCGAACCGCGATGTCCTGGACTATCGTAGCCGTAGGGTCGACATGGATCTTAAACGGCTCCGGAGGGGCGCCGACATTTGAGGGGAGGGTTGCGGGGTCAAGACTCAAATCGTAGTCACCAGGGGCGATCTCGTAAAGTTCGTAATCCCCAGCCCCGTCTGTAACAATTTGACGAGTGCCGCCGTTTCCGGTCAGCGTCAACCGGATGCCACGCAGTCCGTTGGCGTCTGGTTGTCTCCTTCCGTCCAACAAGTAGTCGTTGAAGACGTTACCCATTACTCGAGCAAAGTTGACTATACCGAAATTGACTTCTGCCGTCCTCTCTTGGAATAACTCCAAACGTACGTCCGTTGGACATGTTACACGCACAGCCTCAGCAAATTGACTGAGCGGCACACTCACTCGATAGGCACCGGGGCTCAGTCCAGCGAATTCAAAACGTCCCTGAGAGTCGGTAAGAACTGTCTCGCCAGAGTTGAGCTCCACGCGCACGCCCGCAAGGCCCGGCTCGCCAACGTTAAAAGCGCCGTTTACATTAAGATCACGGAAGACGCGGCCGCGAATGGTTCGTTTTTGCGGACGGAAGGGAAGTAGCCAGCGGGAGCCACCACTCAGGGTCTTGTTGAAGCCCAGTGTTATCACCGTCGTGCGCCGTACTCCTCGCTGCTGAGTGTCGAGGAGGAACAAATTCGAGAGCGAGGATATCAATTGGACGCTAGGAGTGACCTGATAAGAAAGCGAATAGCCGAAGAGATGCGAGTTGGCGTTGCGGCCCAGGCCTGCCGCGTTGCGGATGTACCCGACGTTGGGGCTAAAGTTCAGCCGGTGGCCGATTTGGAATTGCCCGCTTACGGAGACCTCCGTATCAGTGGGCTGCAGGTTCTGGAGCAAAGCCCGAATCTGTGGATCCAGGTTTGAGGACTCCACAAAGGCCACAGGATCGAGCAGAAAAAGCTGTTGGAGCGCCGGCGGAAGCAGACTAATCTGATCATTCAGGCGCTTCACTAGCGACGGATCATTCCGCGTATGCTGGAATCCGACAGTGACAAAACCCGCTTTTAGAGGGAAGCTCAGTGCATCGCGCACGATGAACTCCCCCTGGGCATTGAGCCGCAACGGATCATTCAGAGCCCCGAACGTAAGCTGGGCCGTGTTGGAAAGTTGCGGGCCAAGCCGCGAATTAAGAGCAATATCAAACCTTTGCCCGTGATTTCTGCCTAGCAGCGTAAGTCCAGAACGATTGCGGCTATATGCGTAGTTTAAGGTGACTGACTGTCGAGGAGTGACCGCGAAGCTAAGATTCGGGTTCAAATAGTCGGATACACCTTCCGATGGAAAAAAAGCCGTGGACTTCGTGGCGCTGTGCTGGAAGTAAATCGAACCTGCGAGGTGGCTGTTCACTCTTAAGGTCGTGCCCGCAGTTACAGAAGACCCCCCAGCGAAAAATAGCTGTAGCTGGTTGAGTGGAAAATCCGCTCTCGTCGTAGTTGGGAGTCGGGCCGCAGGAAAGGTGAATTCACCCAGCCCGTTGTGGCGTAGAGGTAAAGCTTCTCGCCCTGTTTTCGATTGAAATTGAATCCAGCTACATCGCGGGTGCCGCCGAGAGTCAAATAATAGGGAGGGATTGTCGCCCCTCCAAAAAACTCGAATCGGTTTGCACCGCGGCCGAGCGTCACGTCGGCACCCCGGACCATGTATACGTTGTAAGCGGAGTAGGGCGAGACTTTCGCATCCATTCCTCCGTTCACGTAAAGAGGAAAATCCATCAGTGTCAGGTCGGTCTGCGGAGTTGAATACTGGATGGAAGCTGAATTCGCGTTAAATAGGGGTGTGCCTGGTGCGGTGCTGTCTTGTACCTGACCGCGAACGCTGAGCCGATTCCCGCCGTTCTGCTGTTGCCACTCAAGATGATGTAGGAAAAAGAAGTTTGGGTTCCCCTCCGGACCGACGAACGCCTGCATGGAAGACCCAAAAAATCCGTTGCCCAAGGCATCCAGGACGCTTTTCGATAACCTGGGCGGAGGGAGCGATACCGGGCGGGCTACTACCCTGACCCGGATGCTGATACGCTGCTCCTTGACCCAAGCAAAGGCTACTGTCTCGCCTCTGCTCAGGCCGAAGAACTGAATTTGGTCGAAGGACACCTGTGCGCGGCAGATAGAATCATCGAGAACGACAACATTTGTAACCCCGGGGGTCGACAACGTCCTTGAGCTCTGCCAGTAAACCTCAACAAGTTGTGGGACAGACTCTTGCGCGCTCACGGTGGCCCTGCACAGGACGAAAACAGAAACGGCGAACAGGGTAAGCCCTCGCAGGGCTGTAAACTGCAGTCGTAATGGATCCGTCGGTCCGCCCATAGATGCTACCCAGGGTTTGCCATCATCGAAGATCCGTACTCACTGGGGCGCCTCAACCGCAAACGGGAACTCCTGGGAATAGTTTTTGTCCGGCCCATACACCACGGTCAGAATGGCGGTATAACCTCCCGCCGGGAGAGTTCCAGCCCAAGAGACTGAAAGACGATCCTTTTGTTGCGGAAGAAAACGCTTAATTTCACCCTCCGCCTTAGCGATCAGCTCGTGGCGTGCATTCAGAATCCCGACCCTGGTCTCGGGGAAGATGTGCGTGTTGCTGTTATTTGAAAGCTGAAAATCGAGCTTCATGGTGCGGTTTGCTTCGGGGGGTGTGAACTGAGTGGCTGAAACCTCGACCTCGTACTGTTCCGTATTTTCCGCGCTTAACAGAATCAGGGAGCCAAGGCGGATGTTGGTGTAGACGGCTTTTTTTTCTGCGGTGGCTGCTTGCGCGAGCTCGGGCTTCGACTCTGCGAAAATTACGGCGTAATACCCTCCGGATACTTGGAGAGGCGGGGTGACAATCACTTTCACCTTCCCCGTGCCCTCTGCCGGAACTGTAAACTGGCGCGGTACAAACTCGATCCAATTGGCAGCCGAACGGGGCGACGAACCCGGGGGCCCAAACAGCTTTTCATTTCTTTCGTTGTACCAAAGGTCGGTGACGGTGACCCGCATCAACACAGGCGTGACGCCGTCGTTCGAGACCGAGAGCTCAAACTGAAACGGCTGGCCAGGTTTAAACCTGTATTGCAGCTCAGCGGGTGCGAGGGCTAACGATTGCGCCTCTGCTGGAAGGGCGGCAAACCCCTGCCACAGCGTCATAGCGACCAGCGCTGACATCAGGGATGAAAAACGGGGGCGCTCTGCAAGAATCTTAGTTCGTTTCATCATGGCACCGTCAACGTATAAGTTAGTGTGGCGCTATCCGACCCGGTGAAAGCCGTCGGTCCATTCACATTCGAGACAAACAGCCCCAGGTATCGTGTCAAGCTCGACCCGCTGGCGGCCGTTGTCGTAAGGGAGGATTGGGCGCCACTGGACTTGGAGATAGCGGTGTACGGTCCCCCTGAGGCCGCCGCATCTCTCAGCTCGAGAATAGCCGGATGGACGAAGTCGACGCTGACGTAGACCTTAACTGACCCGGTAGTCGAGGAAAAGCTAGAGAACGAGGGTTTGATCAAGTATGGGGTACTGTAGATCACGCCACCGGAGGCGGAGACGATGGTCAAGCCCGCGGCCGGCCCTATGCCCAAGCCATTGACATTTCCATAGTTCATAGAAAAGTCTGAGGCGGGCGAAATGGTTAAGCCGCCCGGGGCTGTGGCCAGAAGGAGACGGACCGCCGTCTGTACCGTCTCGTTGTTCAACCCGAGGGTCACTGTGTCTGTTTGGCCACCGGAGTTCGTCGCCTTGAAAGTTATGATTGCCGAATCAGAACCGGAGAAGGTACCTGCCCCGTTCGTGTTGGCAACGAATAAGCCTAGAGTGGCGGTATTGGTCGTGTTATTCCCGACACCTGGGGTTGGAATTACTGTCGTGGGTGCACCCGCATTCGTAGATAAGATAGAGAAACTGCTCGCGGTGGTGCAACTGGTGTTGATCGGGCAGCTTTCCAGAATGAGGATGGCGGGATGGGCGAAATTGCTGCTCACATAGGCTGTCACAGAAGTTGTCGATCCCCCCGGTGCGCCGCTAATATTAAGATTGTAGGGAGTGGTGTAGAGCGCTCCCCCGCTGACTCCCGCCGTAATCAACGTCACTCCCGCGCTCGGTGTGCCAACTCCAAGCCCATTTACATTTCCTAAGCTCGCGGAAAACGTGGGGCGTGCCCCAGAAATCGTTACCCCCCCGGCTGCGGTCTGGAGTTTGAGGGTTGTCGCGCCCCAGGCGGGCGTCGAGACGGCACCTAGCGCCGCCAGCAGGACTAGAAGCCAGGCAGAATAAAGACCTGCCTTCCGGGGCTGCCAGCTTTTGCCAGCCCGTGGAAGGCAGGGATAACTACCATCTGTCAGGGGCCATACATTCGTCACGGTGGGCGCGTGTACTCTGCCCCTTCTAACGCCGTACGATGAGGCCTCGTTCAAGACGATCACCTACTGCACCGTAAGCGTGTACGTAATCGTCGCGGAATCCGCGCCGGTCAAGCCAGCACCATTCGTGGGGGCTACAGACACGCCAACGTAGCGAGTAAGGGCGGTGCCGCTGGCCGCGTTGGTGCCGACCGAGGTTTGCGCGCCCGCGTTCGTTGACATTGCCGTCAAATCGCCAATTGCGACCGGTGTACTGTTGGCCTGCACGATCGACAGGTTCGCTTTCGCGAATGTGCTCGACACGTAAGCCGCAATGGTGTTCGTCGAGACCGCTTGACTCGTGAAAACAGGTGTCAACGTGTAATCGCTATAGTACACAGCGTTGGTCGTGCCTGGCGTGGTGGGTGCAAATTTGTTGCCGCAAGATGGGGTGTTGATCGCCAGGGCGTCGACGTTTCCGAAATTGACGTTATAGTCGCCTCCGCCGCCGGCGCTAACAGTGCACATGGTGCCGGTTGCGAGCGTGAGTCGGATTGCTTTCTGCACCGTCACGTTCACCACCAGCGTAGGCGAAACCGTGTTGGTAGCGGTAGCCTCGGTTGAGGCGAAGGCCGGAAGACCTGCCAAAGCCAGAACGATTGCTGTCAGAATTACCAATTGTTTTCTCATTTGCATGCTCCTTTTTTTCAGTAACTGCGCCAATTCTTGGTCGCTAGCACTCCTTCAAATTTGTCCGGCTGATTCGGCAATACGCGCCCGGTGTGTCGGCCGACACTGATGCCAAGAACTAATTCATCTCTGCCCCCGCTTCCTTCCTAGAGCTGCGTGCCTTGCGTTTCGGAGGACTTTGGCCGCGGACGATTTTGTACTTCGTAATCGCGACTACGTACGAAAGCTGGTTAGCCAGGGCAGAGGAACCGGTAACGCGCTTGACTCGCCCCGCACAAACAACCCGGGCAGCAGGCTCTCCCTTAAGGAGGGGAGGCAACTGGAACGTCATCTCAACCTGCGTATCGGGTTTTATGAGTTCATGGGTCCAAAACAGAACGCCCGTACGGCTGAAGTTATTCGTATTCCCTTCGCGCCATTCGCTCTCTCCCACGGGGCGATAGCTCAGCGCAATATGGACTGGGTAACGCGGTGGGCGATTCGCTTTTTCTCTCATCACAATCCTCCAAACATCCTGCCGTGTCCTGGCGCGATCTCTGTCAACCCTTCGCCAAACTCAGGACCACTTTGAGCTTCGATCGCCCCATCGATTAGAAAGTTATAATGAGCAGGAAAATCCCACAATCCCCCACTGGGGGGATGCGTGTAACACAAAAGTTGTAGAACGAACTCCTGCGTTTAGTTGGAGTTATGGTGAGACAGATGACTTGCCGGGCCGCGGACCTAGTTCTTCGGGGCCCAGCTGGTGATGGATGGCGAAAAGTGCCAGTTCCAGGCGGTTTGAGACTCCCAGCTTGTCAAAGATATTCGAAAGGTGGCTCTTCACGGTCTCTTTGCTGATTGAGAACTCCTGCGCTATGTCTTTGTTGGTATGACCGCTGAGAATTGCAGCGACAATTTGGCGTTCGCGGGCCGTCAGCCCCAAGCGCTGAATATCGCTAATTTCTTCGGTTCTGGACTCGAGAGCGCGTATCGCCTCAACAAGGTCAGAAGCGCTGTCCTGTCCGATCCAAAACTGGTCGGACATCAAGGACCGAATACAGTCGATCAAAAGTTCCGCGGGCTGCTCCTTCGATAGCACGCCGCGCGCACCGAGTTTCATCGCCGTTAGGATCTCCTCCTTCTCAATGGCTGCCGCTATCAGAACGGTGCGACACGCGGAGGACGAGGCCCGCAGCTCTCGCAGGGCTTCTAACCCGGAGACGTTCGGCATGTCGAGATCCAGCAGCAAGACGTCCGGTTTGAGCTGGTTCGCCAGCTTGACCGCTTCAGCTCCGTTAGCAGCCTCGCCGACGACGCGGAAGTCTTTTTGGAATTCCAGCACCTTCCGCAAGCCGATGCGAAAAATAGGATGGTCGTCGGCAATAAGGATTCGGACGAATTGGCGCTTCCCATCCATGGAATCTTCGCGGCACGGTGATTTCAAGGCTGGCCTCTTGCTCTTCGCAAGATCGACACCACGTTCCTCCCCCGACCGCGCACACTGGGCCTTTGATGGCGGGCAATACTTTCTAGGCGGCCTCCGTTTCCGGTAAGTTAAGTCGAGGGGTAGATTGAACTCCACATGGCTCAGGTCCTGATTGAATCCGCATCGACCCTTCGATTCAGTTCGAACTCCCCCTCTGAGTAAAACCCCAGACCATAGCTCCCGAAATTGGGCAGGATTGCTTCGACCCAAAGAAGGGGAGGAGCAGTGGACGCTGCCGCCCTCTGGTATCGTCTTGGGGAGGCCACCGACTCCTCTGTCCGCCGCGACTCGTTCGGAGGCGCATAGGCGCGCAGTCGTGCTCTGTCGGCACTTGGCCTTCCGACGGGAACGGTTGAGTTCCAGCCGACCGCTCAACGGCGCTGAAATACATGTCTTCAGGAACACTCAAAGAGAAAGGGCGCCAATCTCTCCTGCGCGGACGATATCCCCACCTGATTGCACATTAGAGCATTTTGCAGAAGCGGCGCAAGTGCCTGCAGTGTAACAACCAAAGTGATTTATTAGTTGGTTACCAAAGGCGTGGTCGGCAAGTCGTTCAGCGGCGTACGACAATGCCGGTGAGGATTAGGGCTTCGCTTTGTTCAACCGTATCAGAAGCCGGAGGTCTAATTTTTTTCAGACACCCAGACCTCTTAGAGAATGCTATGACTCGCCGGCCACCCCTAGCTTCAGTTGCACCAGAGATTGCCGCAGCAGCAGAAAGCTCGGACTCCCAGCCCGACTCGGAGAGTTTTCTCACTTCCTTGGTCAATGATAACGACTCCCTTTGCCTGGCCCAAAGCAGTACAGAACCTGTAGAAGCCGTCGGCGTTTGTTGTGAAAAGATCGATATGTTTCTTTGATATGCGGATCCAGTTTGAACCACGCTGACCACGTTAACTTTGACTCGCAGGCTTACAACGCTTCGACCGGCAGTTTGTGCCAAGGCGCGAGGGGCTGAAGGGAAGAGTCCTGAAAATACGAGCAGAAAGGCCTGAACACTCTCAAGTTTCGTCCTCGATAGTGTTCCCAGAAGGCGCGCAAGCTGACGGTCGAAGTTTGGTTGTTCGTACATTTTTGTAACCGATTTCTGGCCTGTCGTCCTCCCGCTTGAATTTACTCCGGAGCGGACTGCAGGGACGGAACATGCACCCAGGCTGCCAATCCCAGCCGCAACGGATGTGGCAACTCCTTCAGAATCTTTCGATTCCAACCTCCCGAACTATTGGTAAAGAAATATTGATCAGAGACGTGCCCACGCATGAGACCACTATCTCGAATCCAGCCACCAGATCAGAAGCGTCGAAGAAATTGAACCCGGCTGTTCGGGCGGTTTTCACCAGGAACTCACCCAATCCCTCCACTTACTGTATCGGCAAGCGGAGGCGGAGCTTGAGCCAAACCCGAACCGGAAATACCAAGGGTTCAGTAAATGGTGTCCGACGCATGGACCTTCTTTCGCCACGCATTCCCCACCAATCGCTCTATAATCCGTGCGCGCACGTGCCCAGTCCGCAGGGTCAGCCGGCGCTCCGGCCAGGATGGATTTTCCAAGAGGATGGGCTTCTTACGCGAGACGTAGGTGCCCCTCCCGGTAAGGCGCACCACGCGCCCGCCCTCATCTGCCAAGGAGTAACACTTGGAACCTTCAGCTGCGGAAGATGGGTTCACGGGACGGTTACAACCGGTCTGGGGAATTGCCGTTCGGGTTGACGGCCAACTTGTATATTCCGACAGCGCTGGAGAATTCTTCCTCCGTGTCAGACGCCCCGGGGGTTATCCCGTTGAGGCGATGAGTGCCCCTCCACTCAATCCCGGATATTGGGAGCTGGTTTCAGCTCCGCCCTTTATCCACGCTGACGCAAAAGGAACCGCCCTCCGAAACAAAGATCGTGGTCCGGCGCGCCCCCGGGGCCCGCAAGCTTTAGGCGACAAATCGAGCCAGCACTAAAACATTAACAGAGCCAGAAAGGTGTTCTGCGGCGTGCGTGTAGCGTGTCGACCGGCTCCGTCTACGAAGGGATGGTGGATGCAGGCCGCCGCAGCTCAGCCCGGCGGCTTACGCCCAGGGAGAACACACAACGACGGACCCCTGATGCCCAAAAACTCGAGTCCCGCCTGGTACAGTTCCTGAGTCCAGCTCATGGAGGAGGCCGCCGGTCGCCAGCCGCTAAGGCTTCGGCTTGTCCGGAGGCTTAACAGGAGTCGGAGGTCTGGAAGCGGGCAAGGAGGGGCGGCCTGCCGGCGCGGCCGAGGAGCCTGCGCTCGTCGCATAGCCTCGTTGCTGGGCGTACTCGTTGATCAGCGGCACCATCTTGCGCCCAATCCGCTGGATCACATCTTGACCTTCTGCGCGGTAGTCAGCGTCAGCGTCTTCCGTGGACCGCTTGAAGAGCTTTTGCTTTTCCTCGAGCTCGCGACTCAGGCGTCGTTGCTCTTCCTCGCTGAGCGTGTTGGCCTGCTTCTGCAGTTGTTCCTGCACGGCCTGGATTTCCTGCTGCTGTCGCTGGAGCTCCTGCTGGCGAGGCTGAAACTTCTTCTGAATCTCTCCGAAGGCTTTCTTGCCTTCCCCGGTGCTGGCGATCGCTTCCTGGATGTTGATAATCCCGACCTTCAGCGGCGTCGAAGCCGACCCCTGCGACCGGGAAGGGATGGGCAGGGCTAACAGACAGAGGGGGACCGCGAGGGCTAAAATTCGGTTTTTCATTCCTACTCCTTCAGTGAATATCTTGCCCGAGTCCGAAACTACCCCATTGTAACCCAATTCCCGGCCGCTAAAACGTCCGAGCCACCGTGAAGCCCAGCCGCGTTTTACGGTCCGGCAGGCGGAAAGGCGCGAAGACTTTCAGGGCATCGTTGTAGGTCGCCTGGTTGGGGAAAAGGGACAAAGGTGGAACGGCTTGCGGCGGGAGGATTCGGTCATTGAGGCGGAGCCAGTTATAGCCGTAAAAGATCCGGAGCGGCATGTTCACCACGGGAAGGATGACCTGTAATTCGATACCCGTGGAGCTCCGCGGGCGGAAATTGGTCAGGCCGATCGGCTTCAGATGGTCCGGCGTCGGGAAATAAGGAAACAAGTCGTTGATCGGCTTGAAGGTTTCGGGCTGCAACTTGAGCTGGCTCGGCCTCCAGATAAAGGTCGTGCCGGTATCCACGAAGTAGGAAAGCGTGACAGGGCCGGCGATGGGTACACGGTACTCGAAGTTTGTCAGGAGCTCCGTATCTCCCCCTGGGAACTGGATCGTGTTGTACGGATACCGCGTGTACGACCCGCAGACGCCAGGCTGCTGTTGCCCTTGCGCATTGACGGCCCAAATTTGATTTCCAGTATTGTCCCGGTTGCAGACCTGGCCGATGGTCGGGAAGAAGCCGATGGGGCTGATCGTATAGATATCGAAGCCGCGGATATCATACTCCCCGCCCATATAAATCCGGGAGAAGGGAGGAGGGACTTTGCCGCCAAAGCCCGAGATCGTCGAGGCCAACCCGTGGAACCCCAGGACATTCCTGCCGTGATTGATCGGGTGGAAATACTTTCCTTCAAGAACGTAAGTCGGCATGATCTGGCTGGAAACGATGCAGTTGAGCTGGTTCGGGCCCTGGAACTGGCGAAACGCCAATGAGTTGAAGAAAGACTGGGACGCGGGGCTGAAGGTCTGAACGCTGCTCACTGAAAAACTGTAAGTCAGACCTATGCGGGCAAAACTTCGCCGCAGGGGGTAGCTGAGGAAAGTCGTGAAGCCGGAAGAATTCTGCTGGAAGTTCTGGGCGAAGAACTGGCCAAACGGTGTCTGCTGCAAGGCGTTCAAACCGCTCTGGCCGAAGCCCCCGAGGTAGGCCGCCTGACGGAGCTGGTCAAAGCGGTAGTCGCTCTTGAAGATGGTAAACCCCGAGCTGATGGGGCGGTCGAAAAGGTACGGCTCGGTAAAGCCGAAGGAATAAAGCTTCTGGAATGTGCCCACTTCCATCTGCACGCTGAGGGTTTCGCCCAGGCCCAGGAAATTGTTCGTGGCGTAATTGATGCCCACAAAGTTACCCGCCAGGCCGCTGATCCCGCCCGAAAATCCGATCGAGCTGCGCCCCTTTTCCTTCAGCTTGACGGTGATGTCCACCTTCCCTTCTTTCGTGTCCTGCTTGATGTCATAGTCCTCTTTCTTAAGCGGGTCGAAGAAACCCAATTGGTTCATGCGCAGGACGCTGAAGTCCCACCACGTCGTATTGAAGACGCTCCCTTCATCGACGAGGAGCTCGCGCCGGACCACCTTGTCCCTAGTCTTCGTGTTTCCAGAGAACTCGATCCGGTGCACGAAGAACTGTTTGTCCTCCTCGAAATCCAGCGCCAGGTTGATCACGCGCTTCTTGTTGTCGGGCTCGATGTCCGGATTGGCGGCGAAGTTGATGTAACCGAACTGGCCGTAGAGCTTGCGGTAATTTTCGACGGCCTTGGTCACTTTGGTGCGGTTGAATACGTCGCCGCTCTTCATCTGGAGGACAGCCGCCAGGATGTCTTGCTTGAAGAGTTTGTTGCCGCGAATCACGAAGCGCCCCAGGTGGTACTGGTCGCCTTCTTCGACGGGGATGGTCAAGTCCACGCGCTTGCCGCGTCCCCAACTGAAAAAGAAGAAAGGCCACCGGCGTTTGACGTCCGTCATCTTGACCGCCGGCTCCTTGGCGAGTGCGAAAAAGTACCCGTGCTCCTGATAAAGCTCCCGGACCTTCTCGAGGTCATACAGGACTTTGTCGCGGTCATAAGTCTTGTGGAACCAGTTAAACCATGGCGGGACGCCGACGGGCCGCGAAAGTTTCATGGCGCGGATCAGGGCGCCGGAAGACAGCACCTTGTTCCCGTTGAAGCGGATCCTCCCGACTTTGACTTTCGGGCCTTCCACCACGATGAACGTCAGCGCGACGGAATTCGGCGGGATGTTCCGAGTCCGCGCCCGCACCGTGGCGAACTGCCGCCCGTGAGCCGACAGGAGGTCCTGCATGACGACTTCCGCGCGTTTGATCACAACGGGGTCATACTGGGACTGGATCGAAAAAAAGGTCACAATCTTGCCCGTTTCGCCGTCGGTTACCTCCAAGCGAATGTCGTCCAGGAAGGCCGTGTTCCAGAGGGCCATGAAGTCTCGTTCGAGCGCGCTTTCATCATAGGCGTCGCCCTTGTGAGAGAAAATTCGCGCGCGGAGGGTCGAAGCAGGCACGCGCCTGTTGCCACGGAAAATGATGTCCTCGATGATCGCCTGGCGGGACTCTTCGGCAGGGCGAGGCGTCGCTGGCGCCTGCGCACCGGGGACCTGGGGTTTCGGTGCCTCCCCGGGAGGTGCCTGTGGGGTTTCAAGTTGCAGCTTCTCGGGCTCTTTGGGCGTTTCGCTCGGCGGCTTTTCAGGAGGCTTCTGAGGCGTGGGAGCCGCAGGCTTTTCACCTTTCCCCTGGGCGTTCCCCGGAGGGACGGTCTTTTGCGCCGGGTCCTGCTGGCACAATGCGGGTACTGAAAGCCAGACCAGGGCAAGCGCTCCCCAGGCCGGCCAGCACGAATTGAACCCTGGTTTCCGCGTAGCCGAATGCATCCCTGAAAAGAGAGCCTCCCCCCTTGGAGTAATCGGGACTCAGATTTTCCGATGCCGCCAGTCTAACAGAAGTTGGCTGGAAAGGTGCGATTGAAGAGCCTTTTTCCGGACCCGCGGGGGGAGGGCGGATCGCCTGCTTCGCCCGGGCGTGGGCGGCCCGGTTTTTCCTCGGAATCGCCGACCTGCCTCATTGCGAGAGGGGCGTCGTCACAACGAGCTTGTCGTTCACGGCTCTGTAACGGAGTGCCTCGTTTTCCATGATGACTTCGAGCATCGCCCCGGGCTGGATCTTCCCTTGAATCAACATTTCCGAAAGGGGGTCTTCAATATACGTCTGCAGAGCGCGCCGCAGGGGGCGAGCTCCGTAGGACAAGTCATCACAGACTTTTTTCACAATCCAGTCCGCGGCGTCATCCGACAGGACAATGCGGATGCCCTTCTGCTTCAGGTTCTCGTTCATCCTCTCAACCAGCATGTTAATGATCTTCTCGAGGTCGTCCCTGGTGAGGGGGTTGAACACGATGATCTCGTCCAGACGGTTCAAGAACTCCGGATTGAACAGCTTCTTAACCTCACTCATGACCATCTGTTCGGCTTGGTCCTGCTCCCCCAGGCGGCCCGGGACCCGGTAACCGGTGGCGCCTCGCTTGAGCGCGCGGGCGCCGATGTTCGAGGTCATGATGATGATCGTGTTCTTGAAGTCCGCGGTGTTGCCCAAGCCGTCGGTCAGGTGACCATCCTCAAAGACCTGCAAGAGGATGTTAAAGATGTCCGGGTGGGCCTTTTCGATTTCGTCGAGCAAAATCACGGAGTATGGCGAGCGGCGCACGCGTTCAGTAAGCTGGCCACCTTCCTCGTAGCCCACGTAACCCGGCGGCGAACCAATCAACTTCGACACCGAATGTTTCTCCATGAACTCCGACATGTCGAAGCGGATCAGAGAGCGCTCAGTCCCGAAGAGAAATTCCGCGAGCGACCGCGCCGTTTCCGTCTTCCCAACGCCCGTGGGGCCAAGGAACAGGAACGACCCGACAGGTCGGCCCGGAGCTTTGAGACCGGCCCTGGAGCGGCGAATGGCGTGCGCCAGAGCCTCGATCGCCCTCTCCTGCTTGATGACCCGCTTCTCGAGCTCCTCCTCGACGCGCAGGAGCTTGGAGATTTCCTCTTCTTTGATGGAGGTGACCGGGACGCCTGTCCAGCGCGAAACGACCTCCTCAATATCCTCCCGGCTCACCACGCCCATGGCAGTCTCGTCGATGTGGTATTTCTCCCGCAGCAGGCGGAGGTTCTCGCGTTCCTTCCGCTCCTCGTCCGAGTAGAATCGCGCCTTTTCAAACTCGTGGTTCGCGATGGCATTTTCCATGCGGTGAACCACGAACTTGATGCGCTTCTGGACGTCGATCATCTCTTCCGGCAAGGAGCTCTGCCGCAGTTTTACCCTCGCCCCGGCCTCGTCAATCAGGTCGATGGCCTTGTCCGGCAGAAACCGGTCGGGGATGTACCGGCTGGAGAGGTAAACGGAAGAATTCAGCGCCTCATCGGTATAGGTGACGGCGTGGAACTTTTCGTACCGGTCCTTGATCCCGTACAGGATTTTGACCGCCTCGGCCTCGGTGGGCGGCGGCACTTTCACGGCCTGAAAACGCCGTTCGAGCGAGCGGTCTTTTTCAATCGACTTGCGGTATTCGGAGGGCACGGTGGCGCCGATGCACTGGATCTCGCCGCGGGAAAGGGCAGGCTTCAGAATGTTTGCCGCGTCGAGCGAGCCTTCCGCTGACCCCGCGCCCACCAGGGTGTGCAACTCGTCGATGAAGATGATGGCGTTCTGCGCCTCCATCAGTTCTTTCATGATGGTCTTCAGGCGCTCTTCGAACTGCCCGCGATATTTCGTTCCCGCAACGATCAGCGAAAGGTCCAGGGCCAGGATTCTTTTTTCCGCCAGGAATGATGGGACGTCGCCCTCGGCGATCGAGTTGGTTCTCCATCGCAGCCTGGGTGAGGTCGCGGCTGAATTCCGAGAGTAGCGATGTTTCCTTGGGCCGGCCGGACGTGCCCTTTTCGTTCTGAGCCCGGCCGAGCTCTTCCCGAATCGTGGAGAGGCGGAGACCCCGCTCGTGAAGGATTTCCGCCGCAAAGGATTTGTCCTCGCGCAGAAGCCCCAGAAGCAGGTGCTCGGTCCCGATGTGCTTGTTCGCCAGGCGTTCGGCCTCCTCCGCGGCGTAAGCGAGCACGCGTTTGCACTCCTGGCTGAGGGGCAGGTCCACGGAAGTCGAAACTTTCTCGCGGGAGGGCGTGCGCCCTTCCACCTGTTTGCGGATGGACTCGATGGAGGCGTGCGAACGAAGGAAGCGGTTGGTGAGAGTTTTGTCTTCGCGCAAGAGACCGAGGAGCAGGTGCTCAGTCTCAATGTAGGGGCTGCCGAACTGACTGGCCTCGTAGCGGGCGAAAAAGATGACGCGGCGAGCTTTTTCTGTGTATCGTTCGAACATAGCTCCTCAGTCTTCGAACCATCCCGGCCAGTGGCCGGATGCTCGTTGAACGCTGGGCGGTCAGCGAAGCCGTGGAACTACTGTTTCGATCAGCTTTCCGTTCTCCAGGCGGAGCGTCCGGTCAGCACGCTGCGCCAGTTCGAGGTTGTGTGTCGCCAGCACCGAGGTCAGCTTCCGCGCCCGGTGCAATCGTTCGAGCACCTCCATGACGCGTTCGGCGTTGCGCCGGTCGAGGTTGCCCGTCGGTTCATCCGCCAGCAGGACCGCCGGCTGATTCGCCAGGGCCCGAGCCAGCGCCACTCGTTGTTGCTCGCCGCCCGAGAGCTCGCCTACTCGCCGCTCCCCGAGCCGCTCAAGCCCAACCTCAGCCAGCATCTCCCTGGCCCGGACTCGCGCCGCAGAGAGGCCGCGCCCGCCGATGAGCTGCGGGAGCACCACATTCTCGAGCGCCGTAAATTCGGGTAGGAGGTGGTGAGCTTGCCAGACAAACCCGATACACGCGTTGCGGTAGCTGGCTCGCCGTTCGTCACCAAACCCGCTTACCCTCTCTCCGCGGTAGTATAACTCACCCCTTGTTGGAGTGTCCAGTGCCGCCAGCAGATTCAGCAAAGTCGTCTTGCCCGCTCCCGATTCCCCGACGAGCGCCACGAGCTCCCCCGAACGTACTTCGAAATTGAGGTCTTCAAAAACCACCACCTCTTCCCGGCCCGAACAGTATATCTTCGTAAGTCTCTCAGCCCGCAGCAATTGACTCACCTGGCGACCGGGCAGCGGCCGCGCGAGCCCCCTTCTCTCCGCCCCCGGGACGGCCGCTTGTCGAGAAGCCCCGGGCGCGACTAAACGGCAAGCTCATTCACTCATAGCGCAAAATCTCCACCGGATTCAGGCGCGCGGCGGCGAGCGAAGGGTAAAGTGTGGCCAGGAAGCTGATGCTCAGCGCCGCGACCGCGATCCAGAGGCCATCCCAAGGGCGGGCGTGAAAAGGCACGGAGGAGAGCGCGTACACCTCCGCGTCGAGAGGAATCAGC
>QHZM01000506.1 GCA_003224665.1 Acidobacteriota bacterium | reverse complement strand
CGTCCAGCTTAATAAAAACCTTGCCCTCCCGGCTTTCGTCGAAGGCTACCACATGCCTGCCGACGGCACTCCAGACGCGTATCCTTTGCGCCTGGCCGCGGCGCTGCTTTCCGACGGCGAGAGCTCGCGCGTCTACCGCCGCCTGGTTTACGAGAAGCAGATCGCCTTGCAGGCGCAATGCACCGGCAACTTCACCGAAGAACCGAACCTCTTCTTCGTCCTGGCCATCATGAACCCCGGTCACATGCCGGCGGAAGGAGAGGCCGAAGTGGAGAGCGAACTCGACCGCCTGAAGACCGGGCAGATTCCTCCCGAAGAGCTTTCCAAAGCCAAAAACCAGGTCCTCCGCGACTTCATCCTCAGCCGGCAGACTTCGCATAGCCGGGCCGAAGAGCTTGGGTACGCCGCGGTGATCCTCAAAGACCCCGAGCTCGTCAATACCGAGCTGGCTCGCTTCCTGGATATAACGCCTGGAGATATTAGGCGGGTCGTCAAAAAGTACTTTGTGCCCGAAAACATGACGCTCGTCGAGGTTTTTCCCCACCAGAAAACCCAGGCTGAAATGCGAAGGCGGGCGCGGGCGGCAGGTGGAAAGTGAGGCAAGAGCGACCGCAGCTCCGGGCCGCGACGTTCCTACGGAAGAGGAGTCTGAGGCGAAGCCTGACCGGAAAGGGAATTCGCGCGTCTCTTTTGTTCGCTGCTTTCTTGCTTTCTCCGGCCGTGCTCCCCGCCCGAGAACTCCCTCCGGTTGTCCAGCCGCCCAAGCCCGTTACGCGGGACCGCTCAACTCGTCGCCAGCCTGCTCAACCAGGGCACAGGCCGCCGCAGCGCGGGGGACGTCGCCGAGGCGGTTGACGGCGCGGGCGGGACCCTTGACACCGGCGCCGAGTGGGACAGTTCGTTCGCCGCTCTGAGCGTCCTGGGCGACCACGCCGAGCTCGCCTTTGATCTGCTCGCCGATATGGTCATCCACCCCGCGTTCGCCCAGGCCGAGGTCGAGCGAAAGCGCAAGCAGACCCTTGCGGCGCTCGAAGTCGCCCGCGACGACCCCGCTTATATCGCGGACACAACCTTCCGGAGCGTCCTCTTCAGCGGTACCTCTTACGGCCACCCCGAGGATGGCACCCGGGACGCCGTCGCCCGGCTGCGCGCCCAAGACCTGCGTAATTTCCACTCGCGTTACTACCTCCCCTCAAATTCGGTGCTGGCCGTGGTTGGCGATGTGACGGCTGAGGCGGGGCTCGACCAGGCAAGGAAATATTTCGGCGGCTGGGAGGACCGGCCGGTTTCCCCTTCGCCTACTGCGTCCTTCCCAGGCCCGGCATCTCGAGAGGTCGTGGTGATTGACAAGCCGGACGCCGTGCAGACCGAAATTCGCATTGGCAGCCTGGGCGTCTCCCGCGATAGTCCGGAGTTCTACGCCCTCAGCGCGGCCAACCAGATCCTTGGCGGGCCCGCAGAGAACCGCCTTTTCAAGTCCCTCCGGAGCCGCGAGGGGCTGACCTACGGCGCGTCGAGCGAGCTCATCTGCCACCAGCACCTGGGGAGCTGGGTGGCCAAAACGTTCACCCGGACTCCCGAGACCGTGAAGACCGTCCAAATGGCGCTCGATCAGATCAAGCGCCTCCACAACCATTCGATCACACAGGACGAGCTCGACCGCGCCAAAGGCTACCTGATCGGACACCTGGCGCTTGAATTCGAGACCTCGGAGGGAATTGCCACACAGTTCCTAGATTTGCTGCTCCACAATCTCCCGCTCGATTACTGGAACCGATTTCCCGAGCGGATTGACGCGCTTACTCCAGAGGACGTCTGGGCCGCCGCGCGCCAATACCTCCACCCCGACCGCAGCGTCGTCGTCCTGGTCGGAGACGCCGCGGGCTTCAAGAAGGACGTCAGAAAGCTTGGTCCCACGCGAGTGATCCCTCTCGAAAGCCTCGACTTCGCGTCGGCAAGTCTCGAACATGCGCAAAGCGCGGCAGGGAAACACTGAATATCCGCCTCCGATGAACCGGCTAGTCCTCTATTTCCTCTCGCTGGCAGCAATTACTGGACTGGCCGTGGGGATCGTGCTCCTCCGGATTCGTGTTGACCCGTTGCCGCTCGCAGCGGTGCTGGGGGCCCTTGCGCTCGTCCTCAGCGCCTTTGCGGGCCTGGGCTATCCAGGCCTTACGCGGCAGTTGCGTCACTGGGCGACGGCATCGGCCTGGGCGGCCTTCGGAATGCCGTTCCTCCTGCTCGTGCCATACTTCCTCTTCACGCTGGGGACACATACATTTTCGCCAGTCGCCGCCGCAAAGCTCGCCGCCTATATTCTCGTCCCGACCGCTCTCCTGTTGCCTGATCGGTTGCGCTCGGCGGAAAACCTCGGCTGGCGCGATCTTGCAGCGATGCTCGCGCTCGCGTTGCCGGTGGGCGCTCATTGGCTGCAGGGCATTTGGACGTGGCCGGAAGATCTGTATTTTTTCCGGCCGCTCATCACGGTCTGTGTGGGTGGGTACGGTTTCCTGGTGCTTCGAAACCTGGAGGGCGTGGGTTACCGGATTGTCTTCCGCAGAGGGGATTTCGTGGACGGTTTTCTGAACTTTCTCGCCTTCGGCTTGCTCGCTATCCCGCTGGGGCTGTACTTAAATTTCCTCCATCCCCATGCGAGCCATTTT
>QHZM01000505.1 GCA_003224665.1 Acidobacteriota bacterium | reverse complement strand
GGGGTACCTCGTGGACCGGCAAATCATGATCAGACATCTCCGAAAACAGCTTGAGGAAGACCAGAGGGCGATGATCAAAATCCGCCATGAGGCCAGCATCGACCTGCTCCAGACCTTGCCGGGCTTCGAGCATTTTCAGGACCGGCTGGCCATGGAGTACCGCCGCGCCTCCACGATGAGCCACCCCCTCTCGCTCCTGATTGTCGCCTTGAAGTCCGCCCGCTCGCTGACTGACACCAGGGAAGTCCCGACCGCGTTCGGAGACGCTGCCAAAGCCTTGCTGCGAAGACTCCGCGGCGAGGACTCCATGTACCTGTTCAGTCCGGGCGTTTTTTGCCTTGTCCTTCCGGGCGTCTCCGCGCAGAACGCCTACAGCATTACCAGCCGTCTGACCGAAGGGCTCCAGGACGCTTCAGGAGCGAGCGACCGGTTCACTTTTGAACTGCACGTGTTCAACTACCCCGAACACGCCAAGACCGCTCGGGAGATCGAGGAGGCGGTCCGTCCGTTCGCTCCCAAATCACCTCCATTGCCGTCGCTGGAAGAGGCGCCCGCGACTCCGGCAGGGATCGAATAGCGCGTGGGAGTTCGATCGCTGTACCGGGTCGGCGTCCCGGTTTTGCGGGGCACTTGCTGGCCTTCCTGATGTAAAATCATCCGGGTTGATTTAAGATCGGCAGGTCACCGGTCGGGGCGCTCGTCGCACGCGCCTGTGCCTGATGGCTGTGAAAACCCTGTTCGACTGCGCGCGGCGGACGGGAGCAGATCTCCTCGCCGGCCGGTTCCCTCGATCGAAGCCGTGAAGACACGAAGGCAGGGATGAGACCCTATGGCCTTGAAAATTCTGGTGGTGGATGATGAACAGGACATCTTAAAGCTGGTCAAGGGACTGCTCGAACCCCTGGGCGTGGAAGTCCTGGGCCTCGCGGACAGCCGGGAAGCGGCCCAGCGGGTGAACAAGGAAAAATTTGACGGTGTCTTCCTCGACTCCCGCATGCCGTACCTCGACGGCTTTGGCTTGGCCAAGAGCATCCGAGGCTCGCCTCTCAACGGCAAGGTCCCGATTGTGATGCTGAGCGGGGCGAACGACGTTGAGACGATGCGGAAAGGTTTTCAGGCGGGCATCACCTTCTTTCTGAGCAAACCCATCAACCTCGAGCGGATGGCGGGATTACTCAGGGCCATGCGGGGCACTCTTCTCAATGAGAAGCGGCGTTACGCCCGCCTGCCCTTGCGCACCTCCGTGTCCTGCCTGCTCGGAGACAAACGGTTCAATTCGGAAAGCCTGAACATCAGCGAAGGCGGGATGATGCTCGAGACCTCGGGTGGGGCCGGCGTCGGCCAGGAAATCCACGTGGAATTTTCGATTCCGCCGGCGCCGCACAAGGTGCGTGCGCGCTCGAAGGTCGCGCGCAAGGATCCCCCGGACCGGATGGGCATCCAGTTCCTCAACCTCTCGCCTGAGGACCGAGTCGCCATCCAGAAATACATCACCGGAAAAATCAAGGATTGAGCCGGCCTCCCGACCCCCTTCGCATTCTCGCCAGCGAGTGATGACTCGCCGTTGACAAGCGGCGGGTTCCCCATCCACAATCAGCCGCCTCGCCGAGGTCTGCAATTCGAGCGCTCCGCGCGGGCCTCGCGGGCCGGTGATCAAAGAATCCAAACGAAGGAAAAATCCATGGCTGAAACCAAAAAGCGCGCCAGGGCTCCCGCGTCCGCCTGACGGACGCGGAATTCGCAGACCTCAAAAAAGATATCCAGGAGAACAAGAAGAGCCTGGCCAAGGTCCGCGAATTCAAAGTGCCGGTCGAAACGGAGCCTGCGTTTATCTACCGCGCCGGATTGGCCAAGTGAATTTTCGGGCCGCAAGGGACGATTGACCGCCCAGCCTGAAGCATTGCCCGGCTCCTGGGGGCGGTTCTCCTCCACGATGTTGAGCGAAGACATTCTCTATTCATCCGTCGTTGAACTCGGGCGAGGCCTTCTCTCGAAGAAGTTCACTCCGGTTGACCTCGCCGAAGCTTACCTCGACCGTCTGAGCCGCCTGGGGCCCAAGTTGAACGCGGTGGTGACGATGACCGCCGACCTGGCGCTCGAGCAGGCCCGTCAAGCGACGAAGGAGATCGCTCGAGGCCGTGCCCGCGGCCGGTTGCACGGTGTCCCGTACGGGGCCAAAGACCTGCTCGCCACGAAGGGCATCAAGACCACGTGGGGTTCGCGCGCTTACGCGACCCAGGTGCCGGCGGAAGATGCCACCGTGATCAGGCGGCTGCGGCTGGCCGGCGCGGTGCTGGTGGCCAAACTGGCCATGGTAGAGCTTGCCGGTGGCGCGGGCTACCGCAATCCAAGCGCCTCCTTGACCGGCCCCGGGCTCAACCCGTGGAACACCGGCCGCTGGGCGGGCGGCTCTTCGAGCGGCTCGGGGGCCGCCGTTGCGGCGGGACTCGTCGGCTTCTCCATTGGCTCCGAGACCTGGGGCTCAATTGTGACCCCGGCGGGATTCTGCGGGATCAGCGGGCTGCGGCCGACCTATGGGCGCGTCAGCCGGCACGGAGCAATGGCGCTTTCGTGGACGATGGATAAGCTTGGCCCTATGGCGCGCT
>QHZM01000500.1 GCA_003224665.1 Acidobacteriota bacterium | reverse complement strand
AACCAAACTGACCCACCACCATGGTCGGCGAAACATACTTGACGTGACTTTCCGCGCGGCTCAAAATCGGTGGTATAATCCGCCCCTCTCGGCCAGGAAATTTCTGGCGGTGTGGGGACTTCAACAAGGCATGGCTCGCCGCAAACTGATCTGCTAGGCACGTCGCGTTCGACGGACATAAGGAGAACACCATGCGAAAGCGAAAAGGGAAACAGCGGAAAGGCTCAGACGCTTTGACGCGGCGCGATTTCCTGAAGGGCGCCAGCGTCGCAGTCTCAGGCGGCTTGCTCGCTGGGGAACGGGTTGCCGAAGCATCGCCCTCGCCGACGGCGGGAGTCGTGGGGCCCGGGCCGGTCGCCGTGACGCTGCGGATCAACGGCAAGGCCCACAAGCTGAACCTTGAGCCGCGGGTGACGCTGCTCGACACCTTGAGGAACCATCTCGACCTGACCGGCGCGAAGAAAGTGTGTGACCGCGCGACCTGCGGGGCGTGCACGGTGATCCTCGACGGCAAGCCGGTCTATTCCTGCACGGTCCTGGCCGTTGAAGCGCAGGGACACGACATCACGACCGTCGAGGGCCTGGCTTCGGGCGGCAAGTTGCACCCCGTCATGGCCGCCTTCGTCGATCACGACGCGCAGCAGTGCGGGTTCTGCACGCCGGGGTTCGTCGTGGCCTGCAAGGCGTTCCTCGACGCGCACCCGAACCCCACGCTCGATGACGTGAAGAGGGGGCTGGGCGGCAACCTATGTCGCTGCGGGACCTACATGGGAGTGAAAGAAGCCGTGCTCGACGCGGCGGAGAGGCTGAAGGGAGGGGCAGCTCATGGCGAAATGTAAATACGATTGGCCGAACGCAGGCGAGCGTCGCCTGATTGGGAAACGGATATCGCGCATTGACGGGCCGGCGAAGGCCAGCGGGCAGGCCAGGTACTCCTACGATGCCAACCCGCCCGGAATGCTCTTTGGAAAAATCCTCCGCTGCCCATACGCTCACGCCAAGATCACCGCGCTCGACACGAGCGAAGCGGAAAAGCTCGCCGGCGTAAAGGCCGTCCACGTGGTTCAGGGCGCCGGCTCGGAAATCCAGTGGGAAGGCGACGAGGTGGTCTCCGTGGCCGCGGTCAGCGAGGAGATCGCCGAGGACGCCATCCGCAAGATCAAAATTCGTCATCCACGAAGGGTACTACGGCGTTCCGGTGATTACCCATTGTTGCCTCGAATCGCACGGCCAAGTGGCCGAGTGGACCGACGACCAGCATTTGAAAGTCTGGGCTTCGACTCAAAACGTCTCCGGCATGCCGCAGCAGTTTGCCGATCCCCTGCGCCGCCAGGGGATCAACATCCCGGACGGCAACGTGAACGTGATTTGCGATTACATCGGGGGAGGCTTTGGAAGCAAGTTCTCGCCCGACCGCTGGGGAATTGAGGTGGCCCAGCTCGCGCGGTCCGCCGGGAAGCCGGTGAAGCTTCTGCTCGAGCGCGACGGCGAGCTGTTGGTGGCCGGCGCCCGCCCGTCGTTGTTTGCCAAGGTACGAGTGGCAGCGAAGAAGGACGGCACGCTGACGGCGTGGCAATCGGAGTCCTGGGGGACCGGAGGGATGGGGCCGAGCGGGACTCCGCCCCAGCCTTATGTTTTTAATGTCCCGAACCAGCTCAAGCACCACACGATGATTTCCACGAATACCGGGAGCGCGCGCGCCTGGCGCGCCCCAAATCACCCGCAGGCGTGTCTGGTCACGATGGCGCCCCTCGAAGACCTTGCGGCCAAGTTGAACATGGACCCGCTCGAGTTCTTCATGAAGAACGCGGACCTGGCGGGGGAACGAGCGGCGAATTATCGTGAGGAACTCCAGAAAGCCGCGGAGCTGATCGAATGGAAAAAAAACTGGCACCCGCGCGGAGTCCGGGCCTCCGGAAACATCCAGCGAGGCCTCGGCATCAGCCTGCACACCTGGGGCGGACGGGGCCACAACAGTAATTGCACGGTGACCGTCCGGCCTGACGGCTCAGTGGAAGTCACCCTCGGCAGCCAGGACCTCGGGACCGGGACACGGACGATTATCGCGATTTCTGCCGCCGAGACATTCGGCCTCCCGCTCGAAGCGGTCAAGGTAACACTCGGAGACAGCCGTTACCCGCAATCCGGCGGTTCGGGCGGCAGCACGACGGTGGGCGGAGTTTCCGCCTCGACGCGGCGCGGGGCGGTTGACGCGCTCGAGCAACTCTTTGCGGCCGTGGCGCCCGGCCTGGGAGCCCAGCCCGACCAACTCGAAGCCGTTGAGGGGCACATCCAGGTGAAGGGCGACTCGTCCAAGAGCCTTTCGTGGAAGCAGGCTTGCGCGAAGCTCGGCGTCAAGGCCATCCAGGCTACGGGCAAGAACCCCGGGCCGTGCAACCTGGGGTCGAGCGGCGTCGGCGGCGTGCAGATCGCTGACGTTTCGGTGGACACTGAAACAGGCATCGTGAATATCAACAAGTACGTCGCCGTGCAGGACTGCGGTCTGGTCCTGGACGTGAAGACGGCGGAAAGCCAGTGTCACGGCGCCGTCATCATGGGTATCTGCTACGCGCTCTACGAAGAAAAAATCATGGACGCCTATACCGGCCGGATGCTCAACCCGAACATGGAGTTTTACAAGCTGGCCGGCATCGGAGACATCGGCGAAATCGTGGTGCACATGATGACGGGCCCCGCGTACGACGACCGAGGAGTGATCGGCCTGGGCGAGCCGCCGGTGATCTCCCCGGGCGCGGCGATTTCGAATGCCGTAGCGAACGCCATCGGCGTCCGCGTGCCCACAATACC
>QHZM01000156.1 GCA_003224665.1 Acidobacteriota bacterium | reverse complement strand
TTACGTTTTTGTGATCGCCGCCATCGCGAGGGCCGCTCGGTGGGATTATCTTTCGGAATCCCCTTTCTTCTTCTCTTACCTCATTTACCTGCTGATGACGGGCGCTGCCTTACTCCTCATCCTCGCCTTCTTTCCGGCTTACTACTCGACTCTATTCTGGATTCGATTCTTCACACTGGTGACAGCGGAATTCGCCTTGCTCCTTGAAATCGGCGATCACATTTTCCGGGACTACCCGGCCATCCGCCAGCTCGGCCGGATCCTGACCTATGGAATCGGAATTGGATTCTCAATCGTCTACATTTTCCCTCCGCTTCTTGGCTCTCACCCGACTGATGTCATGATTCTTGGTTTAATCAAGCGATCGGCCTTGACCAAAGGGGTCATTCTGCTCTGCCTTCTCGGCGCCGCCCGTCGGTACAAGGTCCCGCTTGATCGGGCTACATCCGGAATCGCGCTCGGGCTTGCCGTCTATCTGGCCATTTTCACGGCCAACTTCGCTCTCACTGAACATTTTGGAAAGGTCGTTTACACCACCTCCTTCCCGATCGTCGGGGACTTCACCCAGACATTGACCGTTCTTATTTGGACTGTTTCCCTTTGGAACTATCGCCCCGCCCTGGCAGGCCCCCCCAAATTCCGCGACGGACGACCACTTGGGGACTTGGGGCTCCGGCTCGAACGATTTAACACCACGTTGACGGGACTGTTCCGACGATGACTCTCCTATACGTGCTGATCGCCGTTCTGATGATCCTCCTGGTGGGCTTCTGGGCGGGCCGAAGCCAGACAAACGATACGTCGCGCCCTGAGGCTGATGGAGATTCACTTGAAGGGTTGCTCGATGGGTCAGGCCTGAGCCTGGCCGAAAGGCTTTTCGATTCGGGCGACTATCTCTGGCTGCGCCACGAGGTCGGCTACCCCCAGCTCGCGCAGGCGCTGCTGGATTGGCGCAAGCAGATGGCGATTCGCTGGCTCAAGGCCCTCAGAAGGTCGTTCGATGAGTTGGTCCGCACGCCCGAGCCTGTTTCTCCTCTTGAAAATTCCGAGGGAGCCCCATCTAGCTGGGGCCTGCTGTGGCTTACCTTCCGCTTTCATTTCCTCTTGACTTACGCGCTGCTCGTCGTGAGACTCTTCGGCCCCTATCACCGCCTCATCCCATCCGCAAGCTGGCTGCACTCTGTCCCCTCATTCGACCGGGAAAAAGTCCCCGGATCCGCGACCGGGCCGGGCAAAATGGTCTGAAACTGCCGACCTGCGGTCAAGAGGAGCGGCTCCCATTCGTCCGCTCTCAGACGGTCACTCAAGGAATCGAGCCCGGCTGATGGGCCCACAAAACCAGCCGGACTGAAAATCCGGGAAGGCCTACTTTGAAAGCCCGAAATCCCGTCTGAGCGCCGCGAGCCTGCGCTCCCCCTGGGCGATCTGTCTGGCGACCTGGGAGGGCGCCGTGCCACCGACTACATTCCGCCGGCGGCAAAGGACACTCCTCGCCGCACAAGCTCTTCGGCGAGGTCCGTGGCGGTCAGAAAACCTTCGAGGGTGGCGGCCTTCATCCGTTCCGGATAAACGGTCAGGGTCCGCATCACGCGGGCCGCCAGCTCCAGCGCGTCGCGCGTCGTATCCACGGCATCGAACAGAGCGGCCTTGTCTTCCTGCAAGTCCCGGTTGTAGGCAAGAGGTAGTCCCTTCAGGAGCGCCACCAGACTTGCCAGTCTTCCGGCGACGCGCGCCGTTTTGCCGCGAATCAGCTCGAGCGAGTCCGCGTTCTTCTTCTGAGGCATCAGGCTGCTTCCCGTCGAATAGGCCTCCGCCAATTCCACGTACCCGAAGCCGGGAGAAGAAAAAATCAACAAGTCTTCGGCCCAGCGGCTGAGGTGGGTGAGGGCGAGGGCACAAGAAAAAACCAGCTCGCAGACAAAGTCCCGGTCGGAAGTCACATCCAGGCTGTTGCGGGCGACCCTGGCAAAGCCCAGTTCCTTCGCCAAGCGCTGCCGGTCGATGGGAAAGGAACTCCCCGCAAGAGCGCCGGCCCCCATGGGGAGCTCGTCCGCCCGCGCCCGGCATTCCTCCAACCGGCCCGCATCGCGGAGCAACATCTCGAAATAGGCAAGCAGGTAATGCGAAAAAAGGACCGGCTGTGCCGGCTGGAGGTGCGTGTAGCCGGGCATCACGGCGCCGAGCAGCTCCCGAGCCCGCTCGAGCAGGGCCTTGAGAAAATCCAGCGCGGCGCTCTGGAGCCGCCGGATGGAGTCCTTGGCGAACAGGCGGACATCACTCGCCACCAGGTCGTTCCGGCTGCGCCCCGTGCGTAGTTTGCGGGCAATTTCTCCGACTTCTCCTTCGAGCCTCCCCTCGACCCACGTATGGACGTCTTCGGAGGAAACCCCGCGCGCCCAGTGAGGATGGCGTTCCACGTGCCGGCGCAGGCTTTCGAGGCCGCGCGTCAAACGCCGGACTTCGGCAGGGCGCAGCGCTCCCGCTCGACCCAGCGCCCTCACGTAGGCTTGATTGACCGAGAGGTCGTAGTGGACCAGTCGCTGGTCCAGAGAGAAGGACTCACAAAATTTTTCGAACAGAGGGTCCCGGCCGCCCCGAGCAAACCGCCCGCCCCAGAGCTTCATCCCGCTCTCCTTCGGAGAGCCTTCCCCCTGCCCTGGGTGGCGGCCCTTTTGGCCCCGGCAAGTTTGATGGGGAGTCCGAGGATATTGATGAAACCTTCGGCATCCCGCTGGTCGTAATCGGGGCCCATGGAGAAGCCGCCGATGCTGGTGTCATAGAGCGAGTAAGGCGATCGGCGGTCGAGGACTCGGACGTTTCCTCTGTACAATCCGAGCGTCACTGTGCCCGTAACGTTTCGCTGGGTCGTTTCGATGGAACTGTCCAGCGCTTCACGGAGGGGAGTGAACCACTGGCCGTAATAGACGAGTTCGGCGTACTTCAAAGCCACATGCTGCTTGTAATGGAAGGTCTCGCGATCGAGACAAAGGGCCTCGAGCTCCTGGTGGGCCGCGTGGAGCAAGGTGCCGCCGGGAGTCTCGTACGCGCCGTGGGACTTGATCCCGACCAGGCGGTTCTCCACGATGTCCGTCCGGCCTACTCCATTTTCCGCGGCCAGGGCGTTGAGGTTTTCCAGCAAGCGGACAGAACCGAGCTTTTTCCCGTTGACTGAGACGGGGACGCCCGCTTCGAGCCCGACCGTCACCTCCGCCTCATGGTCGGCGGCATGCTGCGGGCTCCTCGAAAGCTTCCAGGCGTCTTCCGGCGGTTCTCCGAGCCCGGTCTCAAGCGGCCCACCTTCATGACTGAGGTGCCAGATATTCTGGTCGCGGCTGTAGATATCTTTCTTTGTGACAGACACAGGGACGTTGTGATGACGCGCGTATTCCAGCGCATCCTCGCGCGACTTGATGGACCACTCACGCCAGGGTGCGATCACGCGCAACTGAGGCGCCAGGGCCTTGTAGGTCAATTCAAAACGGACCTGGTCATTGCCCTTGCCCGTGCAGCCATGGGCCACGGCGTCAGCACCCAAGTCAAGCGCCAGTTCGACCTGGCGCTTGGCCAGCACAGGGCGCGCCAGCGAAGTCCCCAGAAGGTACTTCCCTTCGTAGATGGCGCCCGCCTGCAAGGCTTTCCAGAGGTACCTCGTAATGAATTCTTCGCGCAGGTCTTCGACGAACACCTTGGAGGCGCCGGTGTCGAGGGCTTTCTGCCGCACGGCCCGGAAATCGTCCCCCTGGCCAACGTCGCCGACCATGGCAACGACTTCGCATCCGTAATTCTCCCGGAGCCAGGGAATGATGATCGAAGTGTCAAGCCCGCCGGAATAGGCGAGCACGACGCATTTTACTTGCGGGCGTTTTCCGTCGCTGGGTGCCATGCTTTAACCTTTCGGGACTTTTCTCGAGGCCCTTGAAGCGGCGGCGAATTCGAAGTCAGGCCAAGGCCGCTCGCCTCAGGCCGCCAAAAGGGCCCGAATCTTTTTGAGAACCTTCGTCGCCTCGCGCGCCTTGGGAGTGGCCACAAAAATGGTATCGTCGCCCGCCACCGTCCCGACGACTTCAGGCCATTTCTCAGCGTCGAGCGCCACAGCCACCGAATGGGCGTTGCCGGGATGAGTCTTCAGGATCACCAAGTTCGAGGCCTGGCGCGCGTCTCGAAGGAATTCTTTCAAAACGACGGCCAACGGAGGCTGCAACAAAGAGGCCGGCTCGCTCGCGTCCGGCACCCTGTACCCCTCGCGCGTCTTGATCACTCCCAGGTCCACAATGTCGCGTGAGACCGTGGCCTGGGTGACGTGCAGGCCTTGCCGGGCGAGCTTCTGGCAGAGTTCGGACTGGGTCGAGATGCTCTCGGCTCGGAGAAGATCCAGGATGCGCGTGCGGCGGTAAACTTTGTCCATGCAAAATTATACGGACAGCTCATAAATATACCAGAAGGCAGAGAGTCCCGCAAGGATGGGGGGAATCCATGGATGGGGGGAATCCAAAAGCCCCAAGCGACGCCCCGCCCCTCGGTCCAGCCGGATGTGTGCCGGCTGTAGATAGGGACACTCACACACGGCCCGCGGGAGCATCCGGGTCGCTGAGGCTACTCCTCGTGACCGCCGCCGGAGGCGGGCAGGCGCGCTTTCTTGAACTGCTCCCACAGGCCTGGCTGATACTGGTCCTTCGGGATGAATTCTTTGGTGTGGAAAGAGATCCCAAGTCTCGTTTCATCCACCTCGGCGCCCTTTTGAGGGAGGAAATCGAAGTTGCTGCGGTTGGCGCCGTAGTAAGAGCAAAGCCAAACTCCCTCCGCCGTCTCGATGGCGTAGAGGGCGCACGCCAGCGGCAGGGGCCGCGCAGGGTCCACGGAGACTTTCACCTCCGCCTCAACAATCTTGCCCCGGATCGCCCGGGTCGGGGTCGGAGAGGTGGTCGAAGTGGCAGGCATGGAAAACCTCGTTTGAATCGAACCGCTGAGGGGCGGTCCTTGCTGGTCAATAAACAGTCTTCCGGGTGGCCTCGAGTCGTGTGCTCACCTGCGAAGTCATAAAATACCGCTCGGTGCGCAGCTTCGTCAACCGCAGATGCGAAGCCCCCCGGCGCAGCCCTCCTTAGCCTGTAAGCCAGGAAAATTGCTCTTGATCTCGGCAAAAAGACCTTCTAGACTGCCGCTCGAGACGCCTATGAAGATTTCTGCCGCCCGCTAACTCACTCCTGATTACTTCACTGAAATTCCCCAGCACCTGATTTCAGAAGTGTATGGCTGTGTGCCCCCGTCTGGGGCGCGAGCGGTGTAGCTCCGGCACTCAACTCAGGAGAATTACGATGCAAATCGAATGGTACAAAAACTTCTTCTATGGGGTCGCCCTGGACCTTTGGCGCAAGGCGATTACGCCGGAACAGACTCGAGCGGAAGTGGACTTTCTTGTAAAAACGCTCCGGCCTCCGGAAGGCGCTCGGTTACTCGATGTCCCTTGCGGCGGCGGGCGGCATTCTCTCGAGCTCGCCGCCCGGGGCTACCGGATGGTGGGTGTTGACATTTCTGAGGAGTTCATCGCCGAAGCGCGGGCGACGACTGCGCGGGGAGGACTCCAAGGCGAGTGGTTCATCGCCGACATGCGCTCGCTTCCAAATGAATTCGAGTTCGACGGCGCATTCTGTTTTGGAAACAGTTTCGGTTATCTCGACCGCCACGGGATGAACGCATTCGCACGAGCCCTTTCAGGCGTGCTGAAGCCCGGCGCGCGTTTCGTGCTCGACACCGCCATGGCTGCCGAGTCCATTCTGCCCTCTCTCGAAATGCGTCGTTGGTTCAGGGTGGACGACATCCTCCTTCTCGTGGACAACCAATATGACGCCGCCCATAGTTGCCTGGATACCGAATACATCTTCGTGCGAGGCGGCAAGACCGAGTCGCGCCCGTCTTCGCACCTGGTTTACACGGTTGCGGAGATCGAGCGCCTGCTCGGAGCAGTGGGTCTCGAGACCCAAGCCACCTACAGCTCTCTTGACGAACAGCCCTTCCGACTCGGCTCGCCGCGACTGCTCCTGGTGGCACAGAAAAGTTAGGGGCGCCGCGCGATTTCGAATCGGGCTGGAGCTGCTACCTAGTCTCTCCGCACAACCAAACCATTTCCAACCTGCCGATCCAGCCAGTGCCCCAAAAGCCCAGAAAACAAACGATCCCATTGAAGGACATGTTCTTGAGCAAATCGAAGTACAATGTCAGAACGCACCCGGGAAGGAGAACTGAAGGATATGAGACAACTCGCGATCGTGCTGTTCATATCGATCTTGTCTGGAGGTCCCGGACGGGCCGCGCAGGATGATGCTCGGGCGGCATTCGACAAGCTCAAAACCCTAGTTGGCGACTGGGACGGCAAATCTCGAGACGGGAAACCGGTGCACGTTTCTTATGAGCTTATCTCGGACGATTCCGCCCTTTTGGAGAGGATCGATCACGGCGGCCGGGCCCAAATGATCACGGTCTATAACCTCGACGGGAATCAGCTCATGTTGACCCACTACTGCATGGCCCACAATCAGCCAAGAATGCGTGCGGAGCTCCCGAGCAGCGGTGATCAAGCGCTGACCTTCACGTTCCTCGATGCCACAAGCCTTCCGACTCCCTCAGCCGGCCACATGCACCGACTCGTGGTCTCTTTCGAAGACGACCGCCATTTCACCCAGAAATGGACCTGGACTGAAAACGGCCGCGAAGAACCTCAAGTGTTCAAGTTCGAGCGCAAGAAATAGAGCGCGAACGAGGGCGGTTCGCTTCAAGTCCAAACTCTACTGAGACTTCAATTCGATCACCAAGAGTTTCCCATCGGACATCCAGCGGCCGCCCGTGGCCGTCAGGCCCTCGCGGAGCGGGTTGGAGCGGTCGAGCAGGCTTTCTGCGGCGACCCGCCCGGTTGCGGCAAGGTCGGCGCCCACCTTGACACGTTCCGCGTCGATCTCGGGGTCTATGGCGTGAGAGATGACCCCGGGCCGCACGTCCAGACCGATATCGTGAGTAGCGGCAGCCAACCAGATCTCGCGCCCGTCAGGCGTGAGGGTGGGTGAGCGCCACAATCGCAGGTGATGGCGTTTGGTGAACGTGTTAAGCATCCTTTCAAATGCCAGGTCTTCCATCCGGCCATATAGATACAGGTCCGAGACCGGGCCCGCGCCGTAACCTCGCTCTGCGAGAATAGCCCGGACAGTCTCCCAAACAGTCTTCGCGGTTTTCTTTTCCGCCTCGCTCCATCCCGCTTCCTGGAAAGCCCGGCGAATCTCGTCCGCGTTGCCGACGAAAATTAGGTTCAACGGGTCACCCGGCTCGCCGTCCTTCCCGGAGGCAAATCGGGGGGCATCGGCAAGGGACTGCTCCAGGGCTGCATCATTTCCCTTCCCCAGGACCGCGGGGACGGCTGAGTCAAATGAACCCGCAACTTTGAGCGGCATGTCGAGCACCCACACCAGGTCGCTGACCGCTGGGTAATCAATCGAAGTATCAGACCTGCCCAATGTTCTTTCGGCGGCCCTTCGAATTTCGCCTTTTCCCTTCCCCAGTTTCTCGATCGCCGCCTCCAGGTGCGCCAAGGGCAACTCGCTCGCCAGAACTCCCTGGATCGTCCCGTCCGGCAAGACTTTTTCTCTGGCGTTTTCCACTTCCTTGATGTGACCCGAAAGATTGAAGGCAGGCTGACCCGGGACCTCCAGGCGAATGAAGTCCAGCCGGACGCGCGCCCGGTCCGCCGGATTCGAACTGGGGATAAGCTTCTCGACCCGACCGCGGACGGTGCTGCCCAGAGGAATCGCGACTTTCTCGCATTTGATTACTTCGCGCACAACGCGTGCACTAACAGGGTCGCGCAAGTGCGACGCCTTGGTGCTCACGGGGGTTTCCAGCCGCAGGTAAAGGACGGTTCCGACTTTGAGGAAGTTCTCCGGGCACGGGGTCGCCGTTCCTTGCTGGTTGGCTGGCGACAGGGCTTCTTTAAATTCCACCTTGGGGTTAACGGCGACAGCCTCGATGCACAAAAGAGACGCAGAGAGGACAGGAATTCCGAAGAGCCAGCCGCAGCGGCCGAGCTTCGACCCACTGTTTTGGCGTTGCACGAGCATCTTGGGCCTTGTGAGCCTTACCAAGGCACGCTCCTGAACATTCGATTAGCAGCGACGGCATCCAGTTGCACGCCTGATTGTTGACTTAAGGATTGAGGGTGGCCCCAAGGCGCAGCCTTCGAGGGACGTGGGCCCGGATCCGGGAGGAATCGCAGCAATCTCAATCAAGGGAAGCCGCTCCGAAGAATTTTAGCCCCGACACGCACCGAATGTTCTCGTCTTCACCTTGGCAACTGCGGTTTCTGTGGGCGGTTCAGCTCGGCTGGTAGCCTTCCGCCGCGGTTGACTTGAATGCTTCGATGCGCTACGCTTCGCATGCGTGCAGTGCGCCGTCAACCAGGGGTGGACCAATGGGGGCATAGCGGGCTAATCCACGCCGGCTAGGCTCTTTTGTCGTGGACTGCCCCGAAGTCCTTTAACCCCAACAGAGAGGGCGGCATGGCCATGGCACTGACCAAAATTGGTCGGTACCAGATTGTTTCAGAACTGGGCCGGGGGTCGATGGGCGTCGTGTACCAGGCCTACGATCCCGTCATCGGTCGGATGATCGCAATCAAGACGATGCTGACCGAGGGTCTGGGGTCCGCGGAATTCGTTGAATACAAAGCCAGGTTCCAACGCGAAGCCCAGGCGGCTGGAGTTCTCGCGCATCCCAACATCGTCACCGTCTACGACTTCGGCGAGGACAATGGCCTGCTTTACCTCGCGATGGAAGTCCTTGAGGGACAGTCGCTTGAAAAAGTCGTAGAGGCCCAAAACATCCTGCCGGTTGAAACGATCATTCCCATCTACGAGCAAGTGTGCAGTGCGCTCCACCACGCCCACATCCACAATATAGTCCAC
>QHZM01000155.1 GCA_003224665.1 Acidobacteriota bacterium | reverse complement strand
ACTCAGGGAGGTTCCACCCCTCCACTTCGCGTGTGGCATCGTAGACCTCCACAAAACCAAGCGCTCCATTCACCCGCGGCACATCCTGAGCCCACATGGGTGCGCGGAGAAATTTCCAGGTAGTGTCGCTTTTCAGGAGGCTAAAACGTCCGCTCGACGGTTCCAAAATGCACTGGAATAAGAACCCCGGTCTTCCCACCATGTACCAGCCCGTTCTTTCGCCGTAGTAATGAACTAAAGCGGCAATCAAATTCCTTCCAGGCCGTAGAAAGGATGCGACATTGTATTCGTCGTAATATTGCCATGTCGGATCACAGCGCGCCGGCCCGCGTCCGACGTAGTGGCCGTTCACGTACAGCTTGTAGCGGCTGTCGGCACTGACCCGGACCAAAGCCCTGCGAACGCCCGCTGACAGGTCAAAAGTCCTGCGAAGGTGACCAAACAAGTTCTTCAAAGGACGGGATTCCGAGAAGGGCACGCCTGAAGGTCCTCCGGGCGGACCCACCTCAATTGGCCCCCAAATCCACTCCGCTACCCACTTGCTGGCATCTCCCTCTGTGGAAACTGGCGTATCCACGGCCCGGGCCGACTTTTCCCCTTTCGGCCGTGCCAGTACCCAACCCAATAAACTCGAGGGCAGCAGCTTCAGAAGAGCGCGCCGGTTGAGAGACCAAAAAGTCTTCATAGGATCACCTTCTCCCGCGATCGAGGTAACTCTCTAACAATCCTTATTCTTCCTCGATCTCTCCCTCCCACTCGATGGCGATGCCGCGGCGGACGCTTTGCGAGGCCGGAGAGTTCTTCTCGTGGTGATCGACGGCCCTTTGCGCCTCGCCCTTTCCCCTTCGGAACTTTCAAATGATATTTGACACGGATGCGCGTGGTCAGCGGCTTGCTCTCCACGTGTTCGATGGTGCCTTTGACTTCCGCAAGCATCTTGTCCGGATAGCTCGGAACACCGCGCGCTTTCGGCGCGCCTGCCGGGGTGCTCGTCATTCAACCGCCCACAGCGGCTACCCCATGGTGGAGCGCAGCCGGATCCGTCCTCAGTTACTAAGGGAGCTCTTTGATCTGGAGGTCTCTAAACTCCACTTTCATGGGCGGACCCAAGTGGATCTGAAGTCCGATCCGGCCCGTTTTCTCTCCGTAATAGTCCACGAAATCGAAGGTGACCTCTCCATTCAATTGACCAACCAGATGATTACCCTTACAGATAATCATGAAGTCATTCCAGCTATCGGCACGGACTAGATCGAGGCGCTTCTTCCGATCATCCACTGGAACTAAGATTCCCCGTTGGGTACTCTCGTGATACAGCTGTCCCCACCAGGGAATACCGATATCCAACTGATATCCCCTCATCCCATCCGGGATCACTGAACTCCGGACCTGGACTCCACTGTTTGCGCCGGAAGGCGACATGCGGACGGAGCCTTTCAGGATGAAGTCCGCGTAATCCTTCTCCGTCACCAAAAACGAGTTATGAGAGAAACCTTTGATGAGACCCTCCTCTGCTGACCAGAAAGTAGTCGCATCGCGCCAACCCTCCAAGCTTTTTCGGTCAAAAAGGGTCCGGAATCCTTCCCCATTTCCGGCAATCCCTAGCAGTTCGCGGGTCTCCCGGGTCCATGCCTCGTCGCTTATTCGGTTCAGATCCAGCGGCGAATCCTTCCACCGTTCGGCCGGGACGGCCGTTAGATCTCCCGCAGTTCGGTCTGTCGGCCAACGCACGTCTCCCAAAAGCTGGATCTGAATATCCTTCAACTCCACCTTCGCCCCATTTCCGGGTCCCAATCGGAAACCTAACATCCCTTCTTCAGCGCCCTTACTGGCGCGGTAATGCGCTTTCATAATTCCATCGACCCTGATGACAACGTGGTCCCCCAACCCTGCAATTTGGTACTCAACCCACTGATCGGACCCAGAGATAGTCTTCCCTTTGGAGGGACCGAATCGGACCAAGGGTATTTCCTCCGCCTCCCGGAAAAAGGGCATTACCGGGGCATCGGGAAATCCTGGAGCAGCATGTCCCGGCTCCGCTTTAGGCGATTTCGGAAAGAATGGGCCGGGCTTTCGGAAAATCAGGCTGCCCGATTGCTGGCCGCCAAGTTCGGCTTCATATCCCACGACGTAGCCCGGGGGCTGGACCGTGGCTCGGAATAGGACTCTAACTTTCCCGCCGGTGGAACGTGCCAAAAACTTCAAGATAAAGTTGCCGAACCGTTCCGTGGTCAAAAGCAACTTGCTCTCAGTTAATTGACCATCGCCCTGGGCGGCAAGCACACCGTTTTGAAAAGACCAATACCCTTTGTCACCTATAAAGTGTTCCAGAGTGGGAGCAGTCATCAGCGGAGTGAAACCATCGTCGGCTGGCCAGGCAGACATAGGGGTGACAATGGAGATAGTTATGAGCAGTAAAATCTCTTCGATGCAGGACAGGTTCCGCTCCTCGAGCCCCATTCCTCGCCTCCTACACAAGAAGCTTTTGCTGCTGTTCGTCCCAGCTCGCTTTTCTCCCACTCAACAGCGCCGCATTTCCGATATGGGCTGCACGAGCAGCTTCCACGCCCACTCGAATGTTGGCATTGGGAGTTTTCCGGCTCCGAATGCATTCCAGCCAGATACGCAGGTTATCGGAGGTGCCTTCATAGTCGGATTCGACGTAGACTTTGGGTTCCGGCCGCCAGCGCTGACTTCGGGAAGTGTAGATGGGAAAGCCCTGATTCGGATCTTCCTCATAGAAAGCAAGAGCCGCCCGGCTGATCTCCAGAGTTGCTTTTGACCCGCGAAATACGATGCTGCCAAAATCCATGCCTGTGACGTGATTCCCGATATAGCTCACCAGGAACCTTTTGGGATACTCCAGCGTGCAGCTCACTGTATCAGGGCATTCCCATTCGAAATCGTAGGAGTGGCCCGTAGCGATGGCACTCGAGGGGGTGGGGCTGTCCATATACCACTGGATGGAGTCGATTGCGTGGCTCATCAAATCGGTTAAAGAACCGCCTCCAAAATCCCAGAAGTAGCGCCACATCCGGAACTTCATCTCGCTAAACGGCTGAGCGGGTGCAGATCCAAGCCAAGCCTTCCAATCAAGCTTTGAGAGATCAGTCTTCTGATACCGCACCATTTCTTTCACCCTGCTGGCATTCAGAAACCAGTACGACTCAACCAGACGGACCTCACCCAAGGCGGCGGAATCAACAATCTCTTTCCCCTGAATGTAATGCTTCCAGCTTCGGTGCTGGGTCCCGGTTTGAACGATCCGACCGCTTTTCTCCACTGCGCTGATCTCTTCCGGACCCTCCTCGATCGAATGGGTAACGGGTTTTTCCAGATAAACATCTTTGCCCGCCTCAACTGCATCCACTAGCATTTGTTTGTGCCAGTGGTCAGGCGAAGCGACCATAACCGCGTCAATGTCCTTTTGGTCAAGCAGCTTGCGGTAATCGTGAAACTTTGTGGTTCCCGGGCCGACCATCGCGGCAGCCCGGTCCAGGTGGGGCTCGAACACATCGGCTACCGCCACCACCTGGGCACCCGAAACGTGCACGGTCTTGAATTGTGGGAGACCCGCCCAAATCTCCTGGGCTTCTGGAAGCAAGTACCCCATTAATTGCCTCGCCCTTCCTCCAGTCCCTATCACGCCAATCCGAATCCGATCATTCGCTCCCAAGATATTGGATGATGCGAGGGCTGCGAACCCTGCCCCATACTTGGCGGTCTGCGTTATGAAGCTGCGCCGAGTCTTTTTTTGATCTTGAGTTTTCATTGGTCGACTCCATTCCTCTTTACTATTGACTCGACGGCAGTGCTGCGAAAGCTTTCTGTGCACGTTCGAGCTCACTGTCGATGTCGTTACCTTCATAGAACCAAAGCCGTCCCCGTACGCGGACCATCTCTCCCGGAGGGCAGTCCGCGAGTATAGGGTCGGCATGCAAACAAGGGACCTCAGGATTGCCCCATGCGCGGCCGCACCGGTCCCATGCCATCAAAATCCAGCGGTCCCCTTTCGCCGATCTGACGGCAGACGCCGGGCTACGGAAAATCTTGTTGTCGTTCGTCTGGCTGTTGAAGTCCGGCGCGCCTTTAAGCATTGCGCAGATTTGTGTGCGCAGACCGCTCAGCTTCTCAAGAGATTCGTTTCGCAGCCATAGCTCCATCTCTATCTGCCCTTTGGACGGCTGAATCGAAGCGCCAAAAGTGATTTTGTTGGGAAGGACTCGGCTTCCGGTTAAACTGCCATCGGGATTACGATTCCAGTCGATGTTTTCTAACCAAATGTTCCGTGCATCCCAAATCGTAAGAACGTGCGTGTGAGCCAGATAAGTCAGACCCAAATTGCTGAAGATCGCCTCAGGAAGATCGACAACCAAATAACTGGCCGGGTTCCAGGGCAAAAAAACGCTGGCCTTGGTGCCCCGCTGCGGAAGGACGGCCCCTTCCAGGAAACCAATTCGCGGGTGCCGTCCACCCGGATAGGGCAGCACCCGAATGATTTCCTCAGTTCCGTGGGGTTCAGGCGGCGGACTGCTCTCAAGCCCCAGTTCCTCCGCGCGACTTTTCAGCACATCGACACCGAAACCCGTTACCCGCGCAGCCTCAGCCCACGTGTAACGGTGGTAGCGCATCATGTTTTTGAGCCAGTATCCCAACTCATCTCGGGTAGTCTGCATTTCAGTCGGCAAGATGAGCCTTCCGTTCTCGGGTTCCGGAAACCGTGTCCCGAGTAGCGGATCAGCCGGGCGAATCTCGGGTGACAAAAATCCTTCCAAGTCTCTCAGGGCGATTACCCGAAAACCTTGCTGTTTAAGATAGGCCATGTACTCCCGAAAACGCTCAGGCGAAGTATTCACCCAGGGGTGTGGGTCGGGAACTCCGTGGAACTGCAATACTACGATCTGACCGCTCCGAGCCTGTTCGACGACTCGCCGAAAATGCTCCGTCGTCCATCCTGGGTACGCATCGCCTGTGGTGGGTATCAGCAGCGGGTGGTGTTTTTGGGGATCGAAGGTAGGGCCTACCTCCACCCTGCCGTAGGGTACCTCGGGCTGCATGCCGCGACGCGCGAGCTTGTAACCCATCTCGGTTAACTGCTGGACAGCCTCAGGGCCAAAACCGTTCCCACACCAGGCAAAGCTGACTGGCCGAGGAACGCCCACTTTGTGAAGTTCGTTTTCGACCAGCGCCAGTTCAGCAGGAAGTCTCGCAGCATTCTTAGGAATGGAGAAATCTGGGTGAGTCCAACTATGATTTCCGATCTCGAAACCCATCTGATGAATTTCTGCGATCTCTTGCCAAGTGAGGTAGTGTTCGGGATCGTCCACCATCCATCGATGGCTGACAAAAAACGTTGCGCCGAAGCCCAAATCCTTGAGAAGTGGCGCGACCACCGTCCGCTGTGACTTGACGGCGTCATCGAAGGTCAACACAACGATCCTGTCCGCTTTGGATACGACAACGGATGTTTGACGACTCGCCTGCAGGATTGTCGCAGAAGCTGTAAGGATGAGAAACACCGAGCTCATCTTCCCGCCGTTTGTTCTGGGAAGACGCCGAAAATTGCGTTCCATTAACCTTCAATCCCTAAGGATTCGTTGTAGCTCCGACAAGGCTTGAGTCAAGGCGGTGCCTGCAAAATGGTCCTCTCTCGTCGCGGTGCTCGCTGAACTCATTGACTTTGTGGGACCCCTACGAGCTCATTCAAAAGGTTGTAAGGTCGCTTGGCCTCTACTCCCAGGTAAATTCGCATTCCAACACTTTGGCGGGCGCTAGCCGCACCGGCCCCAGCAAGCCCGAGGCGGGCTTCTCCGGAAGACCCGGCCGGCCCTGCCCGTAGCGGTTGGCCAGGGTGTTGGTCACGCCAATCTCTAAACGATTGGCTCCGGCCTTCAGGAGCCCCGTGATCTCCAGTTGGTAAGGACTCCACAGTTCGGTCCCGGCACTCTTTCCGTTGACCCGCACGGTGGCGATATTCTTGACCACCCCCAGATCCAGAAAGACCCTCCGCCCCGCCGCCAACCACTCGCCTTCCACGACTATCTCCTTTTCGTACCACCCTGTCCCCGAAAAGTCCGGCCAATCGTCCGTCCAGCTCCCCAGGGCTCGGGAAACAGCCGGCTTGTCCACCCCTTCGAGACGGAAAAGCCACGGTCCTTCCAGAGACACGGGCTTCAGGCTCTCTGTTTCCGACAGCGAGCGAGTGACGGAACGGTCCTGATAGACCGCAACCATACTCACCGTCCCTTGGGCTTCGGTCAGAACCCTAACCTTCAGGCGCTCCCCCGTCACTTCGGTTTCCAACACCTCGGCATCTGAGCGCGTCAGATGCGGCCTTCCCTCGGCCCGCTTCTCAGTGTCAAACACTACGGCGACGGCACTGTAGGGGAGCAGTTTGAGTGGAACCGTGGTGCGACCCGATTCTTGGTGGAAGACCGGCGCGTCTCGAACGTTCCCCGATTCGGGGTCCCAGAGCGAAGGAGCCCCGGAAGATGAGAACGCGAAATCATCCGCCACAGTTTCCGCCGAATCGTTGCTGATCAGGTGCCAATCCTTCCCCCCGCCGCGCTTGTGCAGGAAGGCAATACTGGGACGCAGGGAAGATAAGTGCACGTCCGGGTGCGCCGTTTGGCTGACCGCCTCGAGGAGCTGCCGGATCCAGGGCTGGGAGTAATCCAGATCGCGGCCCCGGGCGATGGAGGTCGGCGCTGTGGCAAGAGCCATACGAGGAAGCTTGGCTAGCTCTTCGTCGGAAACCATGTTGGGGATGGGCACGAAAATCGCACGTCCGTCGAATTCATTTCTTTTGTCAATACGTTCTATCGGAGTGGCCTCTTCGGTGCCAAACACTGAGCGGAGGAAACTGTGTAGCAGCGCAGCCTGGCCATCGGTGGATCGCACTGGCAGGGTCCCCAAAGCAATAATTTTCCCCCCGCTTCGATAGAATTTCCCAAGCCTCTCGGCTGCCGCGCCGGAAATCGCAGGGAGCGCCGGGAGCACAATCACGGAATAGGTGTACCCATTCACGTTGAGTTCATTGGCTGATTGGCTGACGGGCACACCCAGATCCCGATTACCTGCGAGTGTCAACTCGTCCACATAATTGAAATCATACTGACCGGCCCTGATGGCCATCGACGCCGACAGGAAGTATTCCTCGATTCTGCTCAGAGAAGTGAAGTTCGTTAGATCGCCCTCGGTCATGATGGCCGTGGTGGGATAGAGGATGGCGAGGTCAACCACCTGTCTGCCCCGGCTTGCCAGGTAGAGCATCCGGGAGGCGTACTCGACAAAGCTGTGAAAGTGGTCTCTCCAAAGCTGGTGGTAGAACAGGTCAGGAGGCGATTCCTGTTTTCGCGGTCCTTCGACAGAATAAAAGAAAGCGTGCAGGATCTCGGAAGCTTCGGATTGATCAACCCAAAACGCCGCTGGCCGATCTGGTCCACCCCAGCGCGGTGCATATAGCGCATCGTCTTGAAATAATCCCCGCCCTCGAAGGTCCGATGGAACCGCAAAGTGTCTTCCAAAACGTGCCCGACGGACTGGATCCGGTGAGCCGCGCACCAGACGTAGATCTTGCGAAAATAAGTCTCCATGTAGAGCGTGGAGAGGGTATCCCAGAAATCGCTCCGCACCCGGGCATTGTCTTCGCTCTCGCCCACCCAGACGAGCGGCAGGGAATCGATCAGCGAATAGCCCTTTTTCCGCTCAAAGAACTCGGGCAGGGACTCCGTCCAGGGAACGGTGTTGGGCAGATAACCATCGATGCGGTTGTTCAAGAATCCCGGCTCATCGGTAAAAATAGCGGTGATCGTGCTGCCGAAGTATTCGGCGAATCTCCGGTAATACTCCGCATGGGTGACGGAGATGAATTTATCCACGGCGGCCGGATTCATCAGGTCCGCGCAGCACGGAGGATTGTCTACCCCGGCTGTACCGGGCCCGGTGCCAGGCGGGCTATCCCGCTGCATAAAGAACATCAACCGCCAATCGCCATTCGGGACTTCCCATTTCAGGCGTCCATCGCCCACTTGCGAAGTGAGATTTCTGAACGTTGAACGGATCAAACCACCCTGTCGGGCCTCGGCGGCAATGACGGCCACTAATTTCCCGTCTGGAACTTTCCAAGAGCTCTCCCGCTTTCCCTCCGCGCCGATAGGCATCACCACCATGGCAAGATGCTTGGCGATATACTCGGGATTAGGTGGCACCTGCCGGGTTCCTACCAGGCCTCCCCTGAGCACCCTTCCCCCGGCATACCCGCTCGGCCAGTTGTACTCGTCGTAGAGAATGACTTTCAGGCCCAATCGCCGGCAAGTCTCCAACCCGAATTTGAACCTGTCGAAATAAGTTTCCGACAGGTAATATTCCAATTCCCCGTGGCCGAACTGCCCTCCCATTCCAAATCGAGGATGGAAAACTACTGAATGAATACCGGCTTCCTTCATCGCACGCAGTTGGCGCTCGATTTCCTCCGGTCGCATGTCCCCGTTCCAGAACCAGAAGGGGGCGAGATCGGCGACGGCAGCGCGAAACTCTCCTGCATTGACTCCCTGGTCGGAGTATTCCGAACCGAGAAGGACCAATGGAATGCACTGTAAGACCAAAAGGACGACAGCTAAGATTGGCACTCGCCCCAGATTTTTCTCTTCAAGCATCTCCCTCACTCATATCTGACGCAGGAACAAACTATTTACCTATCTTGACCCTGTCGGGACAACTACTCTCAGGCCTTGCGCGGAAACGCTGCGGTCCTAAAACCCGAATGCTGTTGATCCGGAATCTGGCTCAGTCGCCAAGGTCCGCCGCTCATCCAACCCCATCACACGATCACAGCGCCGACTTTTTCATTGACTGCGATGCTTTTTGGCGGCCTCGAAGTCAAAAACGGAGATTCGATAACCAACTCTTGGCGGGCCGCCACTTTTTGCCACTGTCGCGTCAGGTAATTTTTTCGGCGCCGACGTACCCACCCAGACGATGTGCCAGCTCGGTATATTCGGAGTTTGGCGGCCGCAGCCTGCCGGGGAAAGCGGCGAGTTCACCTCGCGCGGTACCACCTGGCCCTCATCCCTGGGCCTCGACGCGGAATGTCCCCGGAGCTTGCACCCAGTAGCGCGCTCGGTCGTCCGTAAACGCTCGTTTCTGCGGTCTTGTCCTGCTGGTAAGGCGAGTCGTTTCCAAGCTTCTGGCGGGCACGCTAAGTTCGACGAGGGCCTGCATGGGCACGCTCACGCTGAGTTCGAATATTGACCCATGCCGTTTCCAGTTGACCGACACATCGCCGCGCACGGTGGGGACTACTCCCTTGG
>QHZM01000154.1 GCA_003224665.1 Acidobacteriota bacterium | reverse complement strand
ACGAAGAAGGAAAATAGCACCATCGCCGGGAAGTGGCTGATCTTCATCATCGAAGAGGGTCTGATCGAAAGGAGTCCAACAGGAAACGAAAGGGCCAAAGGTTCAGCCCGCGTGTTTTCATCTTGCACCTAAGGTTTGCGCCCCAAAGCGATATCGTACACATCGAGAATGCTGAGCAAATTGAGCATTCCAGCGGTGACAAGAAAAGCCGTCCCGTAGTCGGAACTGACAAAGAACGGGTTACCCCCGGGGTACTCGAAATAGGTAGCCGCCGGCATTGCCAGTCCCACGCACAATTCGCCGAAGTAGCCTAGTATTTGCAAATAGGAGTCCGACTGCCGCGAGAAAAACTCTCCTTCCATTGCCAGGCCGAGGAAAAACATGGCGAGGATGGAGCAGAACAGGATCAAGGCTCGCCATCTTCGTCCGAGCAGCAAGTGCCCCAGCCCGGGGACCGTCCAGGCCGCAACGCAAAACCCGATGCGGGTCGCCAGGCTCGGTTCAGCCTTGGGTTTTACTGCGGTCTCAGATTCCGCTGCTTTTCGCGCCATCGGTGAATTTGCCCGAGTCGTGCCGGCCCTTCGCGTTCGCCCGAAGCCCGGCGCCGGGAGCGAACGAAATTAGCACACCTCACCACGAAGCGGCAAGAATGCGGCGCGCCGCGTCATCGCGCATACTCCCTGAAAGCCGAAACTACATCCTGCGATTACCCGGCCTCGCGGGCTGATTGAGCAAACGCCTGAGGATACCCTTCCATTTGCCCTGCGCGCTGAGGATGAGCTCAATGGTCTCCTGGACGGCCCCCTGACCGCCCGGCTGGCGAGTCAGGTAATGGACGTGACGACGGAGCAGCGGGTTCCCGTCTGAGACTCCCACGGCCAGGCCGACGCGCTCGAGGAGCGGCAGATCCACGATATCGTCCCCGACGAAGCAGACCTCTTCATCCCGGAGCTTCGCGGCGCGGAGAATCCTCTCATAGGGCCCCACCTTTTCGAGGGCGCGCTGCTCGACGTACTCAATCCCGAGTTCCCGGGCGCGATATTCCACGACGGGCGAGCCACGGCCGCTGATGATGCCCGTTTTAAGCCCCGCCTCGCGGGCCAGGCGCAGGCCGAAACCATCCCGCGAATGGAACGTTTTGGTCTCGAACATTTCGCCGCCCGGGCGCGGAAGGTAATAGATCCGCCCGTCGGTCAGGACGCCGTCCACATCCATTAAGAGCAGTTTGATTTTCCGGGCGCGCCGGCGGAGTTCAGCGGGGGATACGGGCATGAGACGTCACGTTCGGGGTTTCGAAGTTGGGTCCCCAGGGTTTGGTGTTGACATCTCGAAAGGGCCGGCTCCTGGATGGTCCCAATGAGACCTTCGCTTAGAACATCTGGGTTGTCCACAAATCATGGATGTGGACGACGCCTTCCAGCCTGCCCGCGGGGTCCACGACCAGAAGCGAAGTAATCTTGCGCGCCTCCATCAAGTTGAGCGCGCGTGTAGCAAGCTCTCCCCGCCCGATGGTCGCCGCCTCGCGCGTCATGCAGTCGCCTGCCGTCAGGCTGAGCGCCCGGTTCCCTTCCCTCCGGCATGCGAGTGCACGGCTCGACACTCGGCACCTTGTCGCCGGTGTGCATCACGTTCTCGACGCGCCTCAGCTTCACCCCGAGACGGCCGGCAGGGTGCAAGGCAGCGTACTCCTCTTCTTTGAAGCCTCGCTTTTCAAGCAGCGCCATGGCGAGCGCGTCGCCCATCGCCAGCATCGCCGTCGTCGAAGCCGTCGGCGCCAGCCCCAAGGGACAGGCTTCCTGCCGAATCCCAACGTCAATCACCACGTCGCTCGCAGCGGCGAGAGTTGAATTTTCATTTCCCGTCAAAGTGACTAAGGGAATCGCCAGACGCTTTACGGTTTCGAGCAGGCGCAAGAGCTCTTCTGTCTCGCCGCCGTAGGATAGCGCCACCAGGACGTCGTTCCGCACGAGACTCCCCAGGTCGCCGTGAAGGGCTTCGGCGGGGTGGAGGAAAAACGACGGCGTGCCTATGCTCGAAAAAGTCGCTGAAATTTTTTGGCCGATGAGTCCCGATTTCCCCATGCCCGTGACCACCACGCGGCCACGGCACGAAAAAAGGAATTCGAGCGCTTGGTTGAACCTCTGATCGAGGCGATCAACCAGCTCGGCGAGCGCCCTGGCCTCGATTTCGAGAACTTTTCGCGCGATCTCAAGGCTCATAAGGAAACGCGAAACCCGAGGGATGATAGCACAGCCCGACCGCCTCCCGCCCCGACGCCGCGGGTGGACCGCATAGAGGGCCTTGTCGGAAGCCTGGAGGACCTCTTCGACCGATGAGCCGTGGTCCGGGAAAACCGCTATTCCCAGGCTCACCGTGATCTGAGAGATCGTCTTGTCGCCAACGGAGACCGTCATGCGAGTCACAGCCCGCCGGATGCGCTCGGCCACAGCCATGCAGCCGTTCGCATCGGTTTCAGGCAGGAGGACGAGGAATTCTTCTCCGCCCAGGCGAGTCGCCAGGTTGGCGTCGCGCACGACTCGGGTCACCGTCTGCGCAAACTGGCGGAGGATGCGGTCTCCCACTTCATGGCCGTATTTGTCGTTAAAGCCCTTGAAGTGGTCGATGTCTATCGTGATGAAGCCCAGGCGACGCTCCTGCCGGCGCGCCATGGCGATCTGCTTCAGGGCGTAGTCCTTCAGGAACCGGCGGTTGTGAAGGCCCGTGAGCGTGTCCACAATGGCCAGTTGCTTCATGGCCTCGAGCGCCCGCAGGTTCGAGATGGAGGCGGCGGCAGTGCTCATGTAACTCTCTAGCAACGCCTCCAGCTCCGCCGTCCAGCTGTCCTCCGGCCCTTCGAGGCGCACCGCTCCGATGATATTTCCGCCGGCGATTAGAGGCCGGCAGTAGTAGCTTCCCTCACTTGGCGCAGCGAATTTTGCCGGACAGACGGGGTCGAGCGTGACGTCGCTGACCAGGAACGGCCTTCGCATGCGGACCGCCTTGCAATTTCCGGGGTCCTCAATGACGGGGGAGGCAGCCACTTTTTCGGGCAGAGGCACAAGTGTCGCCTCGGCTTCAAGAACGTTTGCCGTTCGATCGAGCTTAAAGACGATGACCTGGCGCGGATGGAAACGGTCCCGCAGGGAGTGCAGGAGCAGGTCGTAGATCTCCCGCTCGGAAGTGGCCTGCGCGACGCCATCGGAGAACCTGCTCAGGGCCGCCATTTCTTCCCGGTCATCGCGGAGGGCGCGCATCATGCGCGAAAAGCTTTGCGAAAGGACGCCGAACTCATTCTTCGACGGGGGCGGCAGCGAAGGTCCAAAGTCGCCACGGCTGACGCGCTCCGAGGCTTCGATCAACTGGAGGACCGGTTCTGCAAGGATGCGGGTCACCGACCAGGTGAGGAAGACCAGCGCTGCTGCGCGCAGCATATCCAGCCGGCCCTGCCCGTCCGCGAGCGCCTGGGCGAGGTCCAGGGCCTCGCCCCGCCTGACTTTTTGGACCGTGGGCGACGCCCACTCGTCCGTCCAGCGCGCAACCTCTGCCCGCACGCGTGCGACCTGAGGAGCGTGGTCGGGTTCATCCGCTTCGAGCTCCTCGAGCACGCTCAAATCCGCGCCCACACCGGAAGCGCTCGTCTGGTAAGGGCGGAGCAAATACGACTGATGCGTGAAGAGGTAGCCTAGCACCCCCATATGCATCTCCGTCAAGTGCCGCAGCAAGGACTCTGTGCGCACGATGCTGTCCTGCGTTCTCTGGCTGCTCCGGTTGGTCGTAACCTCCACCCAGTACGCATAAAAGAAAAGCGCCATCGCGCAGAGCAATACAAAAAGAGGAGGCAGGCTTGCCAGAAAGACCTGGTCACGAATTTTCAGGTGGCGAATCGAAAAAGGCATGTGCGCTCCGGGAGAGGAGCGTTTCTCCGCAACCTACATCAGAGGCTGATTGGCGTCAACTGTTCGCGGCCACCATCGACGCCGTTTTTGGACACCCGAGCGCATCAGTTGGCGGGCACGGCACGAAGACGGGCCCATTCGCGCAGGGTGTCGATTTTCTCTTTCAGGGTAACCGAAAGGGGATAGGTGGATTGGATCTCCTTCAGGACCATTTCGGCGGTGAGCGGGGCTTTTTGCGCAAAGGCGCAGTAAAGGGCGGATGTCACAGCCTGCTCAATTTCAGCCCCGCCGAACCCCGCTGCGGCCGTAGCCAGTTTCTCGAGGTCGAACTTCGCGGCGTCCTGCTTGCGCCGTCCGAGGTGGATCGAAAAGATGGACTTGCGCTCCTCCAGACTGGGCAGGTCCACGAAAAAGATTTCATCAAAGCGGCCTTTGCGGAGCAACTCGGGCGGAAGGGCCGAAATATCATTTGAAGTGGCCACCAGGAACACCGGAGATTTCCTTTCCTGCATCCAGGTCAGGAACGTTCCAAAAAGTCGAAGGGAGAGCCCGGCGTCTGATTCCGACCCGAGGGCAGCGTGGGGGAACACCTTCTCGATTTCGTCGATCCAAAGCACGCAGGGCGCCACCGCTTCCGCCACCTGCAGCGACTTGCGCAGATTCTTCTCGGACTCGCCCACAAATTTTTCGAATAGACCGCTCGAGTCGAACTTCAGCAACTGCATATTCCATTCGCGGGCGACCGCTTTTGCCGAGAGGCTTTTGCCGCAGCCCTGAACGCCCATGATCAAGATTCCCTTGGGCGGGTCGAGACCATAACGCGCCGCCTCAAGAGAAAACGCACCGCGACGCTTTTCGAGCCAGGCTTTCAGCCGTGCCAGCCCGCCCACGGACGCAAGGCCCACTTCGACTTTCAGGAATTCGAGGACGCCCTGGTCTTTGATCAGCTTCGTCCTGTCGCTGCGGATGCGCTCGATGGTGCCGGCGTCAAGCCGGTAGCCTTCGAGAAGCGCCTGCGTCAAGACGCGGCGCACCTCCTCGAGGGTGAGCCCGCGAAGGGCGCGCGCGAGCTCGGGGATGAGGTCCGGGGTAAGCTCCTGCTTGATTCGGAACTTGGCCGTCAGGTCGCGGATCTCGCTGACCACCAATTGATTCAGCTCGGATTCGTCGGGCAGGCCGAGCGAAAAAAGCGCGACATCCTTTTCCAGCTCGATCGGAATCTTGATCTCCGGCGAAGAGATGACGATGGCGCGGCGCGCCCGCCGGAATTGCTGCGCAAGATCGCGGAGTTTGCGGACAATGACGGCCTGGTCCAAATATTTGTGAAAATCCTTCAGCAGGAATAGACCGTCGCTTTCCATATGGCTGATCTGGGCCAGAACCTGAGCGGGCTCCTGAGTATTGTAGATGGGCGCGCCGCCGGCGCGGGCCAACCCCTCGGTGACCGTCCACACGTACAGGGGGATGCCCAAATCCTCGGCCACCAGCGCGAGTGTGTCCGTCGTTCGACCCTCTTCCCAGGTCTCGATATAAATGACCGGGTATTTCGAATTGACTAATACACCGAGTTCTCTACGGGCGTCCTGGCTGGTCATGCCTTCTTACCCTGAGCCTTCGAACAAGCCACCGCTTGCCTGGCCCATTGTGTGAGGCGGTCGGCGTCCTCCAAGATTTCAACTGGGACCTGGTAATAACTCTTCAGGGTCAGCTTTCGGGTCGGCCGGAAAGGCTTCATTCCGAGCCCCGTATAATTGAGGCGAGACTTCGCGTCTGTTTTAAAGTAAAGGCGCCCCCGGGAGATAATCCCGAAAAAGTTTGCGCCGCGATAAAGGCCATATCCCCCGAACATGGCACGGCACCGCACTTGTTCCAGGCGGTCGAGCTGATCCAACACGAAATCTTTGAAGGAGGTTTCCTTGATGGCTGGCCGCTCTCCCCCCGCCGATCACGGGTGAAACATGACCGGACTCGATTTTCGCCTTGCCGGCAGGTCAACTCAGCTTTCGCACGAATCGACCGAGGTCGCGAAGTTTCCTGGCCAGCGGTTCAAATCGAATCAACTTCAGAGCGTTGGCCCCGTCCGACAAGGCGCGCGGCGGGTTGTCGTGGACTTCCATGAAAATGCCGTCGACGCCGGCCGCCACACCCGCACGGGCCAGCGTCTCGATAAACTGGGGCTGGCCGCCGCTGCGGTCGCCTTCTCCCCCGGGGAGCTGCAAGGAGTGAGTGACGTCGAGGACGACGGGATAACCCCACTCCTCCATAAGGGCGATCCCGCGCATGTCAACCACGAGGTTGTTGTAACCGAACGAGCTGCCTCTTTCCGTCACCAGGATCCGCTGGTTCGCGGTACTGGCGACTTTCAGGACCGCGTTCCGCATCTCGGTTGGAGAGAGGAACTGGCCTTTCTTGATGTTCACCGCACTGCCGGAGGAGCCGGCCTCGACCAGCAAGTCCGTCTGGCGGGAGAGGAACGCCGGGATCTGAATCACGTCGCAGACTTCCGCCGCCCGCCCGACCTGAGTGACGTCGTGCACGTCCGTCAAAACGGGCACCTTAAATTCCTTCTTGATTCGGGCCAGAATCTTGAGCCCCGGTCCGAGCCCCGGCCCGCGGTAGGAGCGGAGGGAAGTGCGGTTCGCTTTATCGAAAGAAGCTTTGAAGATGAAAGGAATTTTGAGCTGGCGCGTCGCCGAAACGAGGTGCTCGGCGAGTTTGAGCGCGTGCCGCTCGCTCTCGATGACGCACGGCCCGGCGATCAGGAAGAGCGGCCGGCCGCGCCCGAGAGTTAGTCCTCCAACACGGACAAGATGGGGCATGAAGGAAAGGCCCCGGAGCCGGGCGCGCCCCCTAAATCTTCTCGTGGCCGGCGCCGGGGGCAAGGCCCAGGGCGCCCACGGGCAACTCGACGGCGTCTGCGCGCGCCGAATTGACGCGCAAAGCCTGGCCGCGCGCGCTCGCGCGCTGCTTCCGGAACTGCGACGCGGCCCCGATAAAAGCCTTGAAGAGCGGATGCGGTTCGAGGGGTCGCGACTTGAATTCAGGGTGGAACTGGCAGCCCAGGAACCAGGGATGGTCGCGGATCTCCACGATCTCGACATAGGTCCCATCCGGCGTCTCGCCCGTCAGGTCGAGTCCACGGCTCACCAGGGGCTGCTCATACTCCCGGTTGAACTCGTAGCGGTGGCGATGGCGCTCGGAAATCTCCGCCTGGCCGTAGGCCTGGTGAGCGAAGGAACCGGGCTTGAGCCTCGCCTTCCACGCCCCCAGGCGCATCGTCCCGCCCAGCTCGTCGATCCCCCTCAGTTCCCTCAGCTTGTAGATCACGCGGTGCGGAGTGGCGGGGTCAAACTCCGAGCTATCGGCCCCTTTCAAACCGCAGACGTTCCGGGCGAATTCGATCACCGCGCACTGCATCCCGAGACAAATCCCGAAATAGGGCACTTTCCTGGTGCGGGCGTATTCGATCGCGCTGAGCATGCCGGCGATGCCGCGCTTGCCAAAGCCGCCCGGCACGAGGATTCCGTCCACGTTTTCAAGCGGCCTCGTCCCCTTTTCTCCTGCAAGCCCTTCGGCTTCGATCCACTCGAGCTTCACCTTCAAGTTGTTCGCCAGGCCGGCGTGCGTAAGTGCCTCATTCAAACTCTTGTAAGAGTCCTGAAGTTCCACGTACTTGCCCACGATGCCGATCATGACTTCACCCGCCGGACGGCGGATTCGCTCGACCAAGTCCGCCCAGGGCTGCATGTTTCGCTCGGCAGGCTTGAGCTTGAGGCACCGGAGGACTTGTTCGTCGAGCCCCTCGCCCGCCAGCACCAGCGGCACTTCGTAAATGCTGGCCACGTCCTTGGCGGTGATAACCGCCTCTTCAGGAACGCTGCAAAACAGTGCGATTTTCGCCTTCAGTTCCGGGGAAAGGAAGCGGTCCGTGCGGCACAGGAGGATGTCCGGTTGGATACCGATTTCGCGCAATTCTTTCACCGAGTGCTGGGTCGGCTTGGTCTTCAGCTCGCCGGAGGCGCCGATGAAGGGCACGAGCGTGAGGTGGACGAAGATGGCGTTGTCGCGGCCGAGTTCCTGCCGCATCTGGCGGATGGCCTCGAGGAAAGGAAGCGATTCGATGTCGCCCACCGTGCCGCCGACCTCCACGATCTCCACGTCCACACCGTCTGAAATTTTCCGGACGGCGGCCTTGATCTCATTCGTGACGTGCGGAATCACCTGCACCGTCTTTCCGAGGTAATCGCCGCGCCGTTCTTTTGTGATGATGGTCTCGTAGATGCGGCCGGCCGTGCAGTTATTTTCGCGAGTCATACGCGCATGGGTGAACCGCTCGTAGTGTCCCAGGTCGAGGTCGGTCTCCGCGCCGTCGTCGGTGACGTAAACTTCGCCGTGCTGGAAAGGGCTCAAGGTGCCGGGATCAACATTGAGGTAGGGGTCGAACTTGAGGAGGGTCACCTTCAGGCCGCGGGCCTCGAGCAAACAACCGATGGAGGCGGACGCGAGCCCTTTTCCGAGCGAACTCACCACACCTCCGGTTACGAAGATATATTTGGCACTCATACGTCTCCTGAAAATAAGTCGGCGGGTTGGCGGTCGCGGCGCAAACGGTTTATCGTGTGCCCTGTCCCCGTGCCGGGCACGCGCGCTGGCTCAAAAGCCTTCGTACCGAAGAATTCGAAGAGCGGAAGGATTCGGTACGAGTAATTATCCATCCAACGGCGAGACCGTGTCAACCGCAAATTTCCCCGCATCGCGACATTTGTTTGACTGCAGCTTTGGAAATTCAAACACCCGGAAATTCGCCGAAAGGTTCGTCCCAAAAACCAAAGGGGGTTCGGCGGACTCATGGTTCAGTACAGCCTTCCTCTGGTTGTACTCGCGTCGGTTTCTATCATCCTGATTTTCGTGATTCCTCGGGTCAAACTTTTCTCGATGCATCGCCCGATTGGGCGAATGGTGTCGAGTGAAAAATTGGCAGTGGTTGGAGAGGTTTCAAAACAGACGAATCACCTATCCGCACCCCCTCCGGTCCGCCTGTAATTTTTTCGCTCAAATGGGAAAAATTTCATCCGCTTCCCCAAGACCCGGGGGTCTCGCGAACACGCCGGCCCTGGATTTTCTCCGGTGTGGCGGGGCGCGGTGAAGAATTTCTGGCGCGGTCGCGCCGGCCCTCGAGGAATCCAGCGAACGGCTTCAAGATTGCAGGCAACGCGGGTGGCGCTCGAGAGTCGAGGTTGCAATTCTCGGCTCTGAGGTTTATGGTAGAATCTGCTGGGTCCTGTAAGCCCATGTGCCAGACCCTCAGGATTGAATCAGGGGCAGGCAGACCGATTTGAGTTGACCCACAGGGGGCCGCAGCTATGGGACCTGCATTCCTCCGCTGCGCTTTCCGGCTCGGGATTTCGGGTGTCGTTGTATTTGTCGGGTTCCTTTCAGCCGCCTCACCGCAGGCTGCCCCGGAACAATCGGACCCGAAAGTCGAACGGGCAACCATCAATCCGGAAAAGGGTTCGCGGATTGATGTCCGCCGCCCCGACCTTCACCCCGCCCCGCTTCAAGTGGACGTCAATATGGTCGTCGTCAATGTGACAGTCACCGACCCCTACGACAGGATCGTAACGGGCCTCGACCAGAGCAATTTCGAGGTCTTCGATGAAAAGGTCGTGCAGGAGATCGCCTCTTTTTCGACTGAGGACGCACCCATCTCCGTGGGTCTGGTCTTCGATTCGAGCGGTTCGATGGGCGACAAAATTCAAAAGTCCAAAGAGGCAGCCCTTCAGTTTTTCAAGACATCCAATCCCCTGGACGAGTTTATGCTGATTAACTTCAATGAGCGGCCCAATCTCGTCTCGTCTTTCACATCAAAGTTCGAGAACCTTCAGGACCGCCTGATCTTCGTCAAGTCGGGTGGAAAGACAGCTCTGCTGGACGCGATTTATCTGGGGCTTAGCGAAATGAAGAAGGCGACCACAAACCGCAAGGCTTTGCTCATCATCTCTGACGGCGGCGACAACCACAGCCGTTACACCGAAAACGACATCAAGCGCGCGGTCAAGGAATCGGACGTCGAAATCTACTCTGTGGGCATTTTCGAGCCGATGGTTTCCCGCTCCCGGACGCCGGAAGAGGCCGGAGGCCCGAGCCTGCTCGCGGGGCTGTCCGAAGTCTCAGGCGGCCGAATGTTCAGCGTTGAAGACGCCAACGAACTCCCCGACATCGCGGAGAAGATTTCGATTGAGCTGCGCAATCAATACGTCCTCGGCTACAAGCCGTCCAACCTGGTCCGCGACGGCCGTTGGAGGCGGATCAAGGTCAAGCTAACGCCGCCGAAAGGCCTGCCGCCGCTCCAGGTTTACGCCCGCACCGGTTACTATGCTCCCACGCAATAAGGACAATACCGAAAAGCAGAGCGGCACTCTCCTCTGCCGGATGGGACTGCTTGCCGCGTTGACTCTCCTCCCGGCGCCCGGCCGCGCCCAGTCTCCCGCGCGGGCCCAGCCGCCGGCGGCCGGAAAGAAGACGGGAGGATACACGATCAACGTTGACGTCAACCTCGTGGTCCTGCACGCCACGGTGATTGACAAGTCGGGCCGGCCCGTCAACGACCTGAAGCAGGGTAATTTCCGGGTGTATGAAAATGGTGCGCTGCAGCAACTCGCCGTGTTCAGCCATGCGGATATCCCCGTCACCTTGGGCATCGTCATCGACGACAGCGGGAGCATGAGGGACAAGCGCACGGCCGTCAACGCCGCCGCTCTGACTTTCGTCAAGACCTCCAACCCGCAAGACCAGGCCTTCGTCGTCAATTTCAACGACGTGAACTATCTCGACACGCCCGGAGACTTTGCCTCGAACATCGAGGAGCTCAAGGCCGGGTTCGAAGAGCTGATCGAGTACGCGCGGAAGTCGACCGCCGTCATCTATACGATCGCCCTTCTGGGCGAGGAACAACCCGACGGCCTATTCAAGATCAAACACGGGACCGCGAGACGAGCCGCCAAAGTCCTCGAGCAGCTGGCCCAGGCGACTGGCGGCCAGCCCTTTTACCCCAAGTCGCTTGAGGAAGTGGAATCGAACTGCGTGCAGATCGCGCGCGACATCCGTAGCCAATACACCTTGGCTTACTACCCGACTAACGCCAAAAAGGACGGTACCTTCCGCCCGGTACGCGTTGACGTCGTCTCTCCCCGTAACCGGAACCGCATAACCGTCCGCACTCGCCCCGGGTATTACGCCCCAAAACCTGACCAGCCTTCTTCGCTGACTTCCGGCCAGTAGCGGGACAGGAGGTCCAGTCGCGCTCGCGGCCTCGAATCCCGCCCGGCGCTGTCGCCACCGTAATCAACGGGACCTCGAGAGCTGCACTCTGCCCCTGCTACCGGTGGCGTAAAACGATGTAGTGGCTGAGGGCTATCCCCAGGATAGCGCCGGCGAAGACATCAGACGGGAAATGGGCCTGGAGGGTTAAACGGGAAAACCCCACCGTACCCGCCAGGCCGTAGGCGACCCAGGGTACCCAGAAGTGCCGGCGGTAGCGCTCCGCAAGAACCGTGGCCACCGAGAAGGCAGCCGCGGTGTGGCCTGACGGGAAGGTTTGCCCGCCGCTGATGAATGAGCCTCGGGACTTGAACCAAGTGTTTGCAAAGTCGCCGCCCGGCGGCACATCAACCGGACGAATCCGTCGGTCAATATTTTTCATCACGAAAGTAACGATCTGCGAGTCGGCCACTGCCTCTGCGGCCAGCAGAGCCGTGTTCCGCGCATAGGTGTCCTTGCGAACGGCCCCCACGACGTATAACGATAAAGGGACGGCCAGTATCCCCAGCGCCGCGTTCCGGCCACTCGCCACGGTATTGAAGTTAGCAAAGGCGGTCGTGCGGCGGAAGTAGGGCGTGTCATGAGGGTCGAGCGCCACCAGTCCCGCCGTGCTCACCACGACGCCCAGCGTCGGCTTCCAGTGCTCGCCCTTCACAACCCCTACCGGGTAGAGCCATACGCGCTTCTGGTCACGGAGGATGTCCGGAACGATGGCCTTCAAGAGAACCGGGGTTTCCTGGGAGGCGGGAGAAGAGTTCTGCGGGCTGGTCTGGCTCGAACGCGGACTTGGGTCAGCCGGTCCGTTTGAGACCGGCCCTGAAGGATTGGCCTCCGGCGCTGAGGTCTGCGCGGCGACCGGCACTGCCACGCCGAGGAGAAGAAGGAGGACGAAATTACGCGCCCGTGCTGCGGAAGAGCTCACCCGGGAAATCACGAGGTCCGCCTGCTGGTCGCGCGGTCTGCGTCGATGTAGACCGCGGGGACTGGCAGGCCACTCGAGACCCCGAGCAAGTCCGGCGAACAGATTACAAGCGACCCGGAGACTCGAGCTTTGACGACCTCCGGAAAACTCCCCTGGCCTCTCTGACACTCGCCGCGAAGCGGGGGAATCAACCCTTCCCCCGCCGGCTATTGAAACCCGGATCCAAGGCCGAGTCACTTGGCATTGAAGTTGGCGGAGAGTTCTAAGTCACCCCACTCGATGGAAATTTCGTTGCTCCCGCCTTCCTTCTCCAGATTGATGGTGACCTGCTCGGCCGGCTTCTCTGCCTTCTCCACCTTCAGAGGCACCGCGGCCATGTCCTGCGCGGGATCGTGCTGGGTCCCCCACTGGCCGTGCTGCTTGTTGAAGACCAGCTTCCAGCTGTTGCCGGCTTCCTTGCGGGCCCAGAGGCTGTATTCTCCCTTGGGAACGGTGACGTCTCCGAAAACGAGGCCGCCGGTGGTCATGAATGTCGTGGACTTGTCCGCGCCCAGGCGCCACACCTCGCCCGGGTTCAACTGGTCGAGCATCTCCTTCACCGACCGGCCTTTCAAGGACGGACGCCCGAATTCCACGGAAACTTTCTTGCCGCCGAGTTCCAGTTCAGCTTTTCCGCGCGGATTGCCCTGCGCGAAGGCCGCGGCGGAAAAACACGCCGTGACGATCAAACCCATTGCTAGAGTGAACAGTCGCTTCATGAATCTCTCCTTCATCAATTATTGGTTGAACCAGATGACTATCAATATCAGCCCGGAAGTGAGGCGAGGGTCGACTCGCATTCATGCAACGGTCGCTTGCTTGCCGTCCCACGTCACTTTCCGGCTCCCGTTCCTGTACGAGATGTTCGCGAGGTGCGCGCCCAGGGCGGAATTGTGCCCCTGCACGGCGCCTTCCCGGCTGGGTTTGCGAGTGCGGACTGATTCGATAAAGGCTTTCACGTGCAGGTCCGTGGGGTCACCGACGAGGTCGTAATGCTCGTACGCCTCCGGCGCCGTGCACGTGCCCGGAGCCCAGGGTGAATTGATCCCGACGATATTCTCCTTCTTCACGAACTCCTGCTGCATTTTTTCCGGCCAGGTCGCCACCACCCATCCGTAATCGTCTAACGGATTGTCGGCATAAAACGTCAGCTTGACTTCATCCATCTGGATGGTCCCCTTCGTCCCCATGAAATAGGCGCCGAATCCCTGGTTCGAAGAGTTCAGCGTCAACGAAACGTTATAGGTGAAGTTGGGATACTCGAAGAGCGTTTGAACGACGTCGGGGACCTCGGCCTCCGGATGGACTTTCTTCCACCGGTAGCTCCCGCCGTAAGTGATGGCGCTGCGAGGCGCGGGCTCGTTCATCAAGTAATGGAGGGTATTCAGGTGGTGAACCACGAGGTCCGTTTGCAAGCCTCCCGAATAGTCCCAGTAGCAGCGCCAGCGGAAGTAACGCCGCGCATCAAACGGGACAAGGGGCGCGGAGCCGATCCACTGCTTCCAGTCAATGGTTTGTTCGTTACCGTCGGGCGCGATGGGATAAAACCACGCACCCGAAGGCGTGTTGCGGTTTTCCCAGGCCTTCACCAGAGTAATCTGGCCGAGTCTGCCTTCGTCAATCCACTTCTTGGCCATTTCCGTCAGCGGCGAGTTGACCCATTGGCTGCCGATCTGGAGTATTTTCCCCGTCCGCTTTTCCGCTTCGATGATTTCAAAGCCCTCCTCGATCTTGTACGTCATGGGCTTTTCACAGTAAACGTCCTTGCCGGAGTCCATGGCTTCAATGATCATTCGCTTGTGCCAGTGGTCGGGTGTGGCAATCAGGACGACGTCAATATCCTTGCGGTCGAGGATGCGGCGATAATCTTTGGTGGTCTCGAGCTTCTCGCCGAAAAGCTCCCTGGCGCGCGTCAGGCGACTCGAATAAACGTCAGCCGTGGCGACCAGTTCAACCCCAGGGACCGCCGTAAAGCTGGTCGCGTCCTGCTGGGCGCGCGCTCCGATGCCGATCACGCCCACGCGGACCCGGTCGCTCGGCGGGACGGAAGCGGACCCGGACTCCGATGCCCAAACCACCTTGCCGCTCGAGCGCAGGGCTACCGTCCCCGCCGTCACGAATCCCGAGCGGCGCATGAACTCTCTGCGGTTGATGGAACGCTTCACGCTCATGAACTTTAACCTCCGTTTATTGAAGACGCGTGTTTGTAAAATGCCGCGCCAAAAAGACGCTGCCCCAAATTTGGTCACCCCAATGCGAGGCGGAATTATAACCCCGCCGACTCCTGCCTGCCAGGATTGTTTAGTGCGATCGCGGGCAGCCCGTCACTTCCGGTGGCCAGAATTTGGCCCCGCCCCTTTCCCGACCGGCAGCGAGAAGCCGTCGCTACGATCCGGCCTCTATGAGGCTTAAAAATTCCGCGAGCTCGCCCGGAAGCGGAGACTCCAGGCGAATCGCCTGGCCCGTCCGCGGGTGGCTGAATTCGAGGGCGGCGGCGTGCAGGAAGTTCCTGCCGAGCGTCTTCATTTCCCTTCCCCCGATACGCAACCTGCCCGGCGCGCCGTACAGGGTGTCGCCGACGATCGGATGGCCAAGCGAAGACAAGTGCACGCGGAGCTGGTGAGTCCGCCCGGTGCGCGGCTCCGCCTCGACGAGCGTGAAGTGGTCAAAACGTTTCAGCGCCTTATAGCAAGTCAGCGCCTCCCGCGCCCCGAGGCCGCCGGGCCTCATCCGGATGCGTCGCACGGGGTCGCGCCCGACAGGCGCTCGAATTTCCCCCCGTTCGCTTTTCAGCTTACCATGCACGAGCGCCGTATACCTCTTGCGAACGCCTCGCGCCTTGAATTGCGCCGCGAGCTGTCGATGCGCAAAGTCGTTCTTGGCGACGATGACGAGCCCGGACGTCATCCGGTCCAGGCGATGGACGATTCCGGGCCGCAGGTCGCCACCCGCTCTCGAAAGGCTCCCAATCCTACCGAGGTGGTGGAGCAAGGCGTTGACCAGTGTCCCTGACTTTACGCCCGCGCCGACGTGAACGGGCATCCCTGCGGCCTTGTCCACCACCAGCAAGTCGTCGTCCTCGTAAACAATCGAGAGAGGCAACTCCTCCGGCACGGCGCGCAGTTCGTGACGCGAGGCGCGGATCGTGACGCGCCCGCCGGCCTCGACCTTTTCTCCGGCCTTGTATACGGCCGCGGAACCGATTGTGACGAACCCTGACCGGATCTGCTGTTGAAGCTGGCTGCGGCTCCAGTCCGGCATGTGCCGCGCCAGGAAGACGTCCAAGCGCGCGCCCGCTTCATCGGCTGAGACGACAAACTCCCGGGTCTCAGTCATGCAAATTCACTCGGAGAAGATGACCTGAAGGATGAGGAAAAGCGCGCCCACCACGATCGCGCTGTCTGCCAGGTTGAAAGAAGGCCAGTGATAACTCTGGACGTAGACGTCGAGGAAGTCCACCACCCGACCCACGCGGATGCGGTCCACCAGGTTGGAGAGCGCTCCTCCGAGAATCAGGGCCAGGCCGACGCCGGATTCCCACTGCAGCCGCGGGCTCTTCCACACAATCGCCGCCACCGTAACGAGCAACGCCGCGGAAACGAGGACCAGCAAGGCCGTCTTCCAGACCGAAGGCGAGTCCGAGAACAGTCCGAATGCGGCGCCCGAATTCTTGATGTGGGTCAGGTTGAAGAACCGGGGGAGGATGGGGATGACGGCGTGCTCAGGGATGTAGGTCTCGACCATCGCCTTTGTGGCCTGGTCCCCCAGGAATACGAGCACGGCGATGGCCGAAATGATGATCCGGGAGATTGTTCTGACGCGCGCAGCCAAGGCTTGAGACATTTTGTCAGCGGCGAGCAACCCGCCCTAAAGCAAGATCATAGACCGTCGGACCGGGCGCCGCCGGGCTTGCTCGGACCTCCGCGAAGGCCCGATTATCCGGCGCCCGCCTCAATTTCCCTTAGCGCGGCCGAACATCGCTCGCACACCGTGGGATAGCGGGCTTCTTCTCCCACGCGCTCGGAATAATTCCAGCAGCGCTCGCATTTTCGGCCCGCCGCCTTCTCGATTCGCACCCTCAGGCCGGGCAATTGAGTTACGTAAGCGCCGGTCAACGAGTCCGCCGAGAGCTCGACCTGCGACACGATGAAGAGCGTCGGAAGCAGAGAACGATAATCCTCGAGGAGCTGCGCCAGGTCGCCGTTGGTCGCCAGGCGCACTTTGGCTTCGAGAGGTCCCCCGATAAATTTTTCCTGCCGGGAAATCTCGAGCGCCTTCAGCACTTCGTTTCGCACGGCGATCAGGCGAGGCCAGTTTTCCATTCTTTTG
>QHZM01000512.1 GCA_003224665.1 Acidobacteriota bacterium | reverse complement strand
AGCACTGCTGGAGAATGAGGACGAATATAGAAACTGGTACCACAACGGCGGCGCAGGTCAGGGTCGGCCCGAATCTTGGATTACGCCTTCTGATGCAGACGGAATTGCCACTGCAGTCAGTGGCTGAGGGTCGGTCTTCCACGTTTTTGGGTTTCTAGTTGATCTTTCCCTTCCTTAATAAAGTAGAACTTGTCCGCCATGACATTGTGAAAGGCTTGGCGCACCCCGCTGGGCCACCAAACTTCGACGCTTTCGGCGCTTGCGCTCTGCCCCAGGCCGAAGTGAGCACGAAGGTCGCTCTGGGAGAGGTAGCTCCCGCCGCTCGCGACCTCGCGAATTTGGGAGATCCCCCTGGCGCGCACCCTAATGCGCGCTCCCATCGCGTCGCGGTTGCTCTTGGTGCCTACAAGCTTGAAGTTGAGGAAATGATTGCCGCTCCCGCCCTCGTTGTGGAGGAGGAGTGGAGGGTCGCCATTGTTGGCGACGATCAAATCCATATTTCCATCGTTCTCGAAGTCCGCGAACGCCGCGCCCCGGCCGGCGTACGGCGTCGCGAACCCGACTCCCGAAAGCTTCGAGACTTCAACAAACTTCCCGTTGCCGTCATTGTGGAACAGCGAGTTGATCTGCTTGTAGTGAATCTCCGGCGAGACCCGCTCGACTTCCGGATAGACGTGACCGTTGGCGATGAAGAGATCCAACCAGCCGTCATTGTCATAGTCGAAGAACCCTCCGCCGAAGCTCAAAACCTGCTTGGTTGGCGTAGCGATTCCGACGGCGTCACTGACCTCGTCAAAGAACCTCTTGCCGTCATAGTGCCAGATGTGGTCAGGAACGTCCTGAAAGTCTGAAATGTAGAGGTCCAGATTACCGTCGTTATCGTAGTCGCCGAGGGAAATGCACATCGCGGCCATCGTGCTGCCGTCCTGGGTCAAGGCCATCCCGACCTCCATCGCAACCTCGGTGAACGTGCCATCATGGTTGTTGTGGTAGAGATACGCTGCACGGCCGGAGTGCCACCGTAAACCGTGGGACGACAACTGGTCGGCACATTAAATCCGATGGTGCAAGCGCGTTGGCTGCCCGGCGCGAACTTCGCGTACCCCCCGACGTACAGATCAAGCCGGCCGTCCCGGTCGTAATCGAAGAACGCGGCGCCGGTGTGGAACACCGTGCCAAAGTCCAGTCCGCCCACACCGGCCTTGTCGGTGACATCCGTGAAGGTGCCGTCGCCGTTGTTGTGATAGAGGATGTTCTTGCCGTACTGGGTTACGTACAGGTCCGGATAGCCGTCGTTATCGTAATCACCCCAAACGCAGCCCAGGCCGTAGGCATTGCCGGCGACGCCGGCTTTCTCGGTGACGTCCGTAAAGGCGGCATCTCCGTTGTTGTGGTAAAGAGCGTTGCGCACGGAGATGCCCCGACCGTAGAGGTCCCGGCCGTTGACGAAGTAAATGTCCATGTAACCGTCGCCGTCGTAATCAGCCACACAGACCCCGGGCCCAGCTTCTTCCAGGATCGTGGATGTCCCTTTGTTGCCCTTGAAATGGACGAAATTGATTCCTGCCGCCTTGGTGGTATTGGTGAATTGGGTGGGCGGCGAGGATGGCGCGGCCTGCACGAATACAAGCCATCGAGGGCGGGCAACCACGACGAGGCAAGCTAACAGAGACAGGAGCGGAAAAACTCGCTTCGGAAAGCTCGAACGCGGCCTTAATCCCGACTCTTCACCCGGCACGCGTCAATCATCTGCGAAGACCGTGTCCGAAGTCTAGGCGCTTCGGGCGACGAAAACCCGTCGCAGCGGCGGCGCCGCAACCGACTCCATCATGAAGCGTGGCGGTTTGAGCGCTGGGATTTCGAAATGTTTTTCCCATACGTTCGACCCCGCCCCCCGAGCATTAGCCTCTTTCAGTAATTCGGTTTCGGGGCGTCCTTCCACGTTGTCCTTGCTCGCGAGTAATAAAAAAAGAGGCGAGCGGCCATGGCCCTCGCCTCCGAATCACCCTCTGCCGGTCGGCGTTAAGTCCCGCTCGACCGCTAGAAAGTAAACCGTAGAGCAAACTGGATCAGACGTGGCAGGTTCGCCTGTGAACTCACGACGCCGAAGCTTGATTGGTCAGGTTGACAGCAAGTCTGGCCCGGGTAGCCGAATTGGGTTCGGTTGAATGTGTTGAAGAATTCAGTTCGGAACTGTATTGCAAACCTCTCATCGGGCCCGAACTTCGTGTTCTTAAAAATCGCGAAGTCGAAGTTGTTGATCCCGTGTGTGCGCACATCCGGCGACGTCCGAGGCCCATTCCCGAAATCGAACGCTGGCGGGTAACTGAAAGCCGATGTATCGAACCATTCGTTCAGTCGGCCCTGAGCGCGACCCGTCAGCTTGGCGCTCTGGCCATTGTTATTGGGCCGGCTGAAGCCACCGGTGTCACCAAAGGAATTCGTGAGGTTTTGAGAGTTCCCGATGAACAAGGGGAAGCCAGTCTGGAGGGTCGTAATGCCGTTTATCCCCCAGCCGGAGACGAGCTTGCCTGCAACCCCGCTGGCGTTTTGCATGAATCTCTGGCCCTTGCCAATGGGCAAGTCAAGCACGTAGCTCACCACGAGTCGTTGAGAAACGTCGAAATCGGCCAGCGAGCGCTCGGCGCGAATATTGTGGTTATTGGCAACGCCCCAGTCCGTTGATCCGGCCGATTCCAGCCAGCCTGTGAGAGTGTCGGTGTCACTAATCAGCTTTGCCATGGTGTAGCTAGCCAGGATGCTCCCGCCACCCTTGAACCGCTTTTCCACTTTCGCCTGCAACGAGTGGTAGATCGAATCGCGGTTGCCGGCAGCGGATATCCCGAAGCCCGTGTACTGGGGGAAAGGCCGCAGCAGTTGGCCTTTAGCCACAGTGGGGGCTGTCAAAGACCCCGAGGTGATCAGGGCCGGGGAAAAAGGTGGTGAGGTGGTGTCAGTTTCGCTTATGCAAGGTCTGTAAAACGGATTAC
>QHZM01000514.1 GCA_003224665.1 Acidobacteriota bacterium | reverse complement strand
GAAGAAAGGCAAGAGCCGAGGACTGTCTCCCGGCCACCCACTTCGGGAGGTTGATGGCTGCTGGGCGGGCAGCCCCCGAAAAACCGGCGTTTCGGCCCGCAGGGTGTTCCCGGAGCTGCCGCGTTCTATTTTCGCATTCGAAAAAATGCTTGAAAATCGTGCTGACTAGATGTAATAAGACATCTAGGTGGAGACCCGCCCCCAAGGGCCGGAAGCAGCTCGCCTTCGCCAAGGCAAATTTGCAACGACTCCTGCGCCGCAGCGTGACTCGGCTGGGCGCGCGCTTCGCCGACTATGCCGTCGTCGACGGGGAGTTCGCCACCGCGCCTTTTCTTCACTGCGTGGGGGACGTGGGCCTGCGCGTGGTGGCCCGATGGAAGGGCAACTTACCCGAGTTGTTCCAGGCTGCCCAACGACGCTTTCGCGCCCGACCTCCGCACACCACTTTCCGGGACGGCCCTGACCGAGTCGAAGTCTGGGACGCGGACGACTTTGATCCTTGGGAAGACCTGCGCTGGGAGACCGTTCGCGTGATCTTCTACCGGCAACACAAACCCCATGGAGAACTGATCGAGGCTTTCTGGTTGACCGATTTCCCCTCCCCAAGCGTGGGCAGTCATTCTCTCTATGACATGGCCAAGAGTCGCTGGGAGATCGAGAACCAAGGTTTCAACGAGGCGAACAATCGCCATGGCCTAGAACATATATCGCATCACCGCGCCAACAGCCTGCTGATGAGTTGGCTTCTCACCCTGCTGGCCTTGACGATTGAGCGGCTTGACCGACTTCGCTATTTGCATCGCGGCACGCCTCCGGCTCGCACGGCCATCGAATTGGTTCTTCTCCTCTGGCTCAGCTTGTCGCGTCCCCTCACCCCAGATACCAGTTGAATCGCCGCCTCGCGCACCGCTTGGATCTGCACGCTGCGTCTCGCCGCTCCTACTCTCCAACCTCACGCTGAGGTGTCCCTGCCGCGGGAAATTTCCTCTCCGAAAATAGCCCTCGCCCTCCGCATCTGCCTGGAAGGGCTTAGAATCTGGCCCCATAGGCGTTCTTGCGGATAGTCCACCTCAAATTTCCGAAATGGCTGATGCGGCGCCGCTCAACTTGACCAGGCTGGGTGCCCGGAGTAGACTTAAGCTACAGTGCGCCTGTAGCTCAGATGGATAGAGCGGTTGCCTCCGGAGCAACAGGTCGCAGGTTCGAATCCTGCCAGGCGTACCAGAGACTTATCAGTGGTAGGGAGCGTATGCTTGGAAGTCAACGGCTCACCATTTTGCTCAACTCGAACCGTTTCGTGTGCAACCACTTAGCCAGACGCACGATCGGTTGTTTCAAGCTAACGTAACAAAACTGTACATGGAAAATATCTGTTGCAAAACGGAGTTTCAAGATCAATTACTATTCCCAATTCATCGAATGAGACCACGGTGAGCACGTTGAGGAGGTAAGGCCCCCAGCGTTGTGCTCGCTCAAGTGGATCAGAACCAAGCCGTTGCACGGGTTCTTTTCATTTGTATCTCAAAACTTCGTTCGCATTGAATTCATGGAAGTTAATGGCTATCGTCAAAAAAAGTGGTCGCAGATCCCCGCGGGATTCGACTTCGGCTCGTTAACCGTTAAGTGCAGGGCTGAACGCACATTTTGCGGACAATGGGGGCGAGCAGACAAGTTATTGATTTTGCGATCTGATTGAATTTTGGCGACGCACAGGTCTCCTTCCGATGTTCGGTGAGACGATTTCTCACCACCGGATTCTCGAAAAGCTGGGCGGTGGCGGGATGGGAGTGGTGTACAAGCCCGAGGACACCAAGTTCCGCCGCTTCGTCGCGCTCAAATTCCTGCCCGAGTCACTTGCCCGGGACCACCAGGCGCTCGAAAAAGACCGCAAGCTGCGCTTTCAGACGGCCACCGACCTGCTGGCTGATTTGAAACGTCTGAAGCGAGATACCGAATCGGGACGATCCAGCGGCGCGCTTCGGATTGCGACGGAAAGCGCGGCACATAATCTCTTCATGCGTGGTCCAGAGAAACCCGGCAGAATCGGGCGCGACATTTTCGTGGCGGAAATCGTTCTTTAAGGTGTCACGATCACTTTCATCTGCATCTGATCGTGGCCGCGACCGCACATGACCGTGCACTTCACCTTATATTCCCCAGGGTCGGTGGGTGCCTTTAGGGTGAACTCTTGTGTCCCTTCTTTGAGCAGCAGGTCCCAGCCCTGCTCTTTCAACTCGACGATGGTGAAACTGTGCACCGTCCCATCTTTGTTCCATTCGCCTCCCTTTCGTGCCGTGATTCGGAGCCGGACAGTCTCGCCGGCTTTTAGCCTGATGACCGGCGTTTTCTGGCCGGGAACTTTGAACCGGTTATCGCCATCGGCGATCACCTCGATGGCTGGGCGCTCAGCCTGCGCCCGAGCCGGCGGCGTCCCCGCTACGGCTCCCAGCAGTAGGGCGATGAAAAGACCTCCTTGCTGGCATCTTTCCATGTGTCCCTCTCCGCCTTTCCTCTCCACTTTAGTTTCTAGCTTGTAGCTTCTACCTTGTGAGATAACGCAGAATGGCTTCCGCTTCCTCTGCGGTCAAGTTGGCGCGGACGCGCATGTGTCGCATGATCGTTGCCATCTCGCGGTCTGGAAGCCTGCGCGGCATCGCATGGCAGCGACTGCAATTCGACCGATAGGCCTGGTCGGGATCGATCTCTGGTTTTGGCTTCCCGCGTGCCAGCGACCCCGTTGTGTCGCCCTGCGGGGAGCGCCTGGGAGGGCGTCCC
>QHZM01000513.1 GCA_003224665.1 Acidobacteriota bacterium | reverse complement strand
ATGGTGTCATAACCATGAGTGAGCAGCGTGTTATCCCGCCCCGAATTGCCAGCCGCCACTACCACAACAATTCCGGCTCGCCAGGCAGCCTCTACGGCCTGACAGAGTGGGTCAAGCGTATAGCTCTCCCAGACCGGTCGTCCCAAAGAGAGATTGAGGACGCGAATGTTGTACGTGTCCTTGAGCTGGATGGCTCGGTCAATGGCGGCGATGACAGAGCTATCCGTGCCAGAACCATTTCGATCCAGAGCCCGCAGATTGATGAGCGGCGCGTTAGGCGCGATCCCGCGGTAGGTGGCACGGTAGTGAGCCATTGAAGTCGCGCCATTTCCGGCAAGAATTCCGGCGACATGGGTCCCGTGGCCGTAAGCGTCGTCCGTGTTCGGATCACCCGAGATGAGGCTTTCGCTGTAGACCACGCGGGAGGTTGGCTGGCCGAGCTGATTCAAGTCCGAAACGAGGTCAATTCCGCTGTCCACAATAGCTACGCCGACGCCCGTGCCATCCCATCCATAACTCCACGCAAGGTCGGCATTCGTGGTCGCAGCGACGTGATCGAGTGACCGGCCGACCGTGCGGTCAGGGGAGATGTAAACGATATCGGGGTCGTTTTCGAGCTCCGGAAGCAGGCGGGCTGGCACGCGGTAAACGCCGCCCTTGACCGACTGGAACGTCCGAATATGGAGCCCGCCCTTGCTGCGGATCTTCTCGTGCTGCTTAGCAGTGGGGATGCCCTTAAATTGTATGATGACAGTGACAGCGGAATTCGGATTAGTCCCCTCAAGGTCCTTCGCCCTCTTAGGTCCGTCAGCGTGGGCCAAATTCACGAAAAGAAAGACCAGCAGATCGACCGCTAGGAGTCGTGTGGCCCAGGCCGGGCCTCTCTGCACCTGTGCGCGTACAGAATCAATCGCGACTTTTGATCCGGGTTTCAGGTTCAAGATTCGTTGAGGCATCTGGTCTCGTAAGCCCTTGCGCGTTACCGGCATTTCTAACTGCGCGAGTTCTAGTTCAAAACAGGTAATGCAATCGGGATACCAGCCTCGAGCTGTTCGCAACTCGCTGTAAATAGGACACTAGCGAGATAGGCGATCATTTGGCCCGCGGACACTTTGTCCCAGGGGCGAGAGTTTCGTCGATGATAACCGGACATCGGTAGTAACGTTGTCGGATCGGACAAGGGACGCAAACCTTTGAAACAGTATGAGATCGGGGCCTCTTAGCTTCTTTTCCTGCTGCCTATTCCGGGCAGGACAATCTGGCGTGGACTTGACAATTTGTCCTCCAGGGATTCCTTCGCGCCATTGTCGTTGATGCCCTCTGCGTCGTGGTTCCCCAAACGACGCTCGTGCCCCATATCACGCTGAAACCTTCGCACGTACCTGTACCCCACACCGCCGAGGTCCCCCAGTCGGCCGACGTGCCGCTCAGGAAAACGGAGTTGCCCCACACCGCCGACGTTCCCCAGACGGGCGAGGTGCCCCACACCGCCGAGGAATCCGTAATCAAGTAAATGTCCCCGGAAGAGGCATCGTAGACGGCGATGGGTGAGAGCGCGCTGTACGCCGACGGCCACAGTGGCGTTCACCGCCGACGCGGTCAAGTCGAGCATTGCGCTGAGCGGGCGATCGGGAGATATGTAGCTGACTTCGGGATCGCGAGCTAAGTATTGGAGAGCGCCCAGGGGGATCGAATAGACAGCGCCTTTGATGAGCGGCAGCTCCTTCTTGAGCCTCCCACCCAGGGCGAAAGCTTTTGCATGAGTGGCGGGACTTGGGAGCGAGCTGAATTGTACGATTACGTCAGCGATGGATGCGGGGTCCCCGCCTTCAAGGTCGGGAGCGATCTTGGAGGCCGCGGAAAACCCAAGCCGAGCAGTCAAAACCAAGACTCCAAGCCCCGTCAGAGCCTTTACCCAAAGAGCTGCGTTGGGATGACCTACGTGCCGCGCCTTTCGACCTATCAGGTTTTTCATTTCGCCATCCTGACGCCTGTGCCTAATTCTCGCCCAGAATAACACTCGAGGTTTCTGAAGCGACTTGGTTGCTGGTTCCCCAGACGACGCTGGTTCCCCAGACCACGCTGAAGCCAGCGTCGGTGCTGGTGCCCCAGCAAACGCTGGTGCCCCAAACCACGGACGTACCGTTCACGAGAACGCTCGTTCCCCACACCATTGAAGTGCCCCAGACGAGCGAAGTGCCCCAAGTGGAGCCAGCGGCCGTCACAAGATAGACGGCATTTTGCGTGGAGTCATACACGGCCGTGGGAGATAGGGCCGTACCCGTGGCCAGATCGGAGTTTGACAGCGCGGCTGCAATATCCAGATATCCGGCTCCGACGGTAAAAATATCGTACTGGCTCACATAGACCGCAGCTGTGACGGGATCGGTCGCGATGCTGAATGAGGGAAACGCTTTGTAGGCGGTCTTCATCAACCGCGCCTTCACTTGATCCGGCGTAATCTTAGGCTGGGCCTGTACCAAGAGCACAGCCGCTCCGCTTACCACTGGCGTAGCCATGCTGGTTCCGCTCAGCGTGTAATAGGAACCCGACGTCGACACGGGATCAGGCGTCCCGTCGTAATAACTGTAAAGCACTAGATTCTGG
>QHZM01000153.1 GCA_003224665.1 Acidobacteriota bacterium | reverse complement strand
CCTTAAGCAGCGTGAAAAGCAGATCGTCCCCGGTGGCGGAGCGAACGCAGCCAACAACCTGGCGGACCTGGGTGCCCAGGTCACCCCCATCGGAGTTGTGGGCGACGATCAAGAGGGCGAATCTTTGCTCCGGTACTTCGACCACAAGAGGATATCAACCCGTCGCGTCCTCCGCCTGCGGAGTTATCAGACGCCGACCAAATCGAGAATTCTGGGTGCGCTGAGTCACTGGCAACGCCAGCAGATCGTTCGCATCGACCGCGAGCCGCCGGGTCCGGTTGACCGGGCAACTCGGAGGCGTTTGAGCGAAAGTGTTGTGGGAATATTGCGCCGGGCTTCCGGCCTGCTCGTCTCCGACTACGGCTATGGCTCGACGGACGCAACGGAGGTGGAATTCCTGCGACGCCGCGCGGTGCGGCTGGGCTGTTCGATTCCTTTCACCGTGGACTCGCGCTTCGGTCTGCGAAACTATGCTCGTGTGACGGCTGCGGCTCCGAATGAACCGGAAGTGGAGGAAGCGTTCGGGCAGCGAATCAACAACAACCTGGAGCTGCTCCATCGCCTGGGCAGAAGGATTCTCCAGCGCCAATCGCTCCAGTCCCTGCTCATCACCCGGGGCCGCGACGGCATGGTCCTCTTCGAGGCGCGGCGTAAGCCGCAACACATCCCCATTTTCGGCTCCGATCAGGCGGTGGACGTGACTGGCGCCGGAGACACTGTGATTGCGGCTTTTACGCTGGCGCTGGCGGCGGGAGCGAGCTGCCTGCGGGCGGCGCTGCTCGCGAATTGCGCGGCAGGGATCGTCGTGATGAAGCGTGGCACGGCCACGGTCACGGCACAGGAGCTCAGGGAGGCCATCCGCAAAGCGTGAGCGACAAGATCATTCCGCGCGCCCAAGTCCCCGCGCTGGGCGAGCGCCTGCGCCTCGAAGGTCGGCGAATTGCCTTCGCCAACGGATGTTTCGACTTGTTGCACGTCGGCCACGTGCGTTTCCTTGAAGGGGCCGCCGAACACGGGGACGCGCTCGTGGTCGGCGTCAACAGCGACCAGTCCGTCGCGGCTTTGAAGGGCCCGGGCCGGCCCTTGCTTCCCGCCCGGGCGCGGGCGGAACTCGTGGCAGCACTCGAGTCCGTGGATTACGTCGTCATTTTCGACGGGCCGACCGCCGAGGGAGTCCTGCGCGACCTTCGACCCGATGTGCAGTGCAAAGGGACCGATTATTCCCCGGAGACCGTCCCCGAGCGCGACGTGGTTGAGAGCCTGGGCGGAACGGTCCGCATCGTGGGAGACCGCAAGACCCACTCGACGCGTGAAATCCTGGCGGAAATCGCAAGGCGATCGAGAATGCGGGAGTGAGGGCCGTGGGAGAAGGGCGAGAGATGGCCCTGCGTGGCCGGCATTTTCAGTTGAATGATGGTTGACCACACGAAGCGATTCCTGGTGATCCGCCTGAGCTCCATCGGCGACATCGTCCACGCGCTTCCCGCAGTGGCTGCCCTGGCCGAGGCCTTCCCGCGCGCTGAAATCCACTGGGCGATTGAAGCTCGTCACGTTCGGCTCCTTCAGGGAAATCCATTCGTTCGCCGCGTCATCCGGCTGGATACGCTCGGCTGGCGAAGCAAAGTCTTCGCCGCCGAAACGATGGAGATGCTCATACGAGCAATCGCGGAGCTCCGTGAGACTCGGTACGACGCCGCAATAGACTTCCAGGGACTTCTCAAGTCCGGCCTCATTGCCTGGCTCAGTCGGTCGGGGGAAAGGGTGGGATTCTCTGAAAACTGGCTGCGGGAACCGGGCGCGGGCCTCTTTTACACGGAACGAGTGACCCCGCGGGACCGCCGACACGTCATCGAAATGAATCTGGCCCTTGTCGAGCGACTCGGCGCGAGATTTCTCGATCTTGCCCACTGGCAATTTCCCTTGCCGCGCACCGAAGAGGATGACCGGTATGTGGAGCATCAACTTGCGTTGCTTGACGCGCGGGAATTTATCTTGATCAACCCCGGAGGGGGATGGAAAGCAAAGCGGTGGGCTCCTGAAAATTATGTCGAGCTGATTCGCAAGCTTGGAAATGAATCGGCCTGGAAATTTCTCCTGACGGGATCTCCGGACGAAGAAGGGATCATTCGGACGATCCTCGAACGTGCGTCTTCCCCTCGAGCCGCTTATATCCCTTCCACGATTGTTCAACTCATTTCTCTAGTCCGCCGGGCCAGGCTTTTCGTTGGCGGAGATACCGGGCCGCTTCACCTGGCAGCGGCCGCGGGGACTCCGATCGTCGCGATTTACAGCGCGGACGATCCTTTGAACAAACCCGAACGCAACGGGCCATTCCGTCCGGAGGACATCACCCTTTCAAACCGAAACGCCGACCCTCGAAGTGGTGCCTGGCGCAGAAACGATTCCTATCTTTGGGGTGTCTCGGTTGATTCAGTGCTGGCGGCGGTCCGCGAGCGCCTGGCGAGGGCTTATGGATGAAGACTACGCGCGGTGGGCTGCGCGATGGCGCGTGCCTCTTGGCTGGGCGCTTGGTGCGGCCTTTCTGGCCTTCTCCCAGCCGACCTTGACGGGGCTTGTGGCTGGTGGAGCTGTGGCCCTGTTGGGCCTGGCGCTGCGGGCGATCGCCGCGGGCTACCTCGACAAGAACGAGACGTTGGCAGCTTCCGGCCCCTACGCGTACTCACGGAACCCGCTTTACCTGGGGAGTTTTATCATGGGGGTGGGCTTTGTCTTTGCAGGAGGATCCTGGGCTTTGGGCCTCGCCTTCATTATCTTCTTCCCGCTGATCTACTGGCCTGTGATGCGTCGCGAGGAGGATTCCCTGCGCAGGAAGTTCGGCGAGGCTTATGAACGGTACGCAAACACGGTGCCGCTGTTCCTCATTGGCAGGCAGACCGCAAACCCGTCAAGCGGCCATTTTCGCTGGGAGAAATACTTGAAAAATCGCGAATATGAAGCCGCAGCCGGATACCTGGGTGGAATCCTTTTTTTGTTTCTGAAACTTGAGTTAAGGTAGAACGACGGGAACCCCTTCCCGGCGTCTCGTCATCTAATTGGTTCGGAATGGCAATTCGAATCCCTCAAATCGTCGTGACCTGGCTGGCCGCGCTCCTCCTGGTGAGTTTAACCCTGGTGCGCGCGGAGGAGCCGAAACCCCCGCCGTTCGCGCCCGGAGAGACTCTGACCTACGATGTGAACTGGTCCGTCTTCCGTGCCGGAGAAGTGGTGGCAACACTCAGGAAGGCCAGAGATGGGCCTGCGGATGGGTACGAAGTCGAAACCACGGCCCACTCGCAAGGGTTTGCATCCCTTCTGTTCAAGGTGCAGAACAAGTTCGTCTCGCTCTTCGACCCCGAGACGGTCTGCTCTCGCCAGATATCGAAAAAAGTCAATGAAGGCAGACGCCGCAGAGACATTCGGATAGTTTTCGACGCGCCGCGGCGGCTGGCCATCCTCGACGAGCGTGACTTGGCCGATCCGAACGCTGCTCCAAAACACGCTGAGAATGAGATTCCAGCGTGCGTTCAGGATGTCGTAGCTGCGTTTTATTTCGTGAGGAACCAGCCGCTGGAAGTGGGGCAGAAACTGGCCTTGTCGGTCAACGATGGATCGAAGACGCGTGAGGTCACGGCGGAGGTTCAGACGCGCGAACGGATCGAGACTCCTCTAGGGAGCCGGATGGCGTTCCGGCTGGAGCCGAAGGTCTTCGGGGCACTGTACAAGAGGAAGGGGCGCATGCTGGTCTGGTTCAGCGACGACGGGCAACGCCTGCCCTTGAAGATCAAAGCGATGATTTCCGTCGGCGCCGTCACGGGAACTTTGAAATCCGTCACGTGGGACGCAGCTTTGGCGCACCCGTCAAACCCGTGAGGAAAAAAATGGGACCCCGCTCCGCGGGTTCATGCGAGCTTGTATTTTTCCGCCAAAAGCCGCCGGAATTTCGGCTGATAGATCAAATCGTACGTATGCTCTTTGTCCGGGAAAAGATTGAGGGCAAAACGGCGCGTGGCGGCCACCATATCCGAAGCTTCCTCGAGGGTCATGTCGGACTGGCCGAGGACGCTCATGACCAGGTCCACGACCAATTGGAGCCGCCGGACTTTGCGGTTTTCTTCCAGGATTTCAGATTCGCTGACCATACTTTCCTCCGAGGTCGTGCGGTCAAAACAAACGATCCTCGAGGGGAGAAATTTATTATAAGCTAGTTGGCACGATAATGCCCCAGGTTCAATCGCGCGAGATCGCCGGCCGGAGAGACTGGCTTCCTAGGATGGAGACCAGGGTATTCGTCGAGAAGTTGGGGGCCGGGGCTGGAGCCTGGCGCAGTGCCCGCCAGGTGCTCCAGGAGTCGATGAGGAACTTTTTGAAAGAGAACTCGCTCATGGTCTCCGCGTCCATCGCTTATCACAGCTTGCTTTCCATTTTTCCCTTCCTTCTTCTGCTTCTGGGTGTGGGCGGCATCATGTTGCGTCACTACGAATTTACCTGGCTCCTTGCTTTAGCCCTCGAACGGTACCTGCCGATGAAACCGGACTTCATCATGCGGAACCTCGTGGGAATCTCCCGTTCTTACGGGCGGCTGAGCGTTGTATCATTCCTGCTCCTGCTCTGGAGTTCCTCGGGCGTGTTTCTCCCGCTTGAGAAGGCGCTGAACCGCGCCTGGGAAGTCGAGCGAGGGCGGAGCTGGTGGATACAGCGGCTGCTCGCTCTGGAAATGGCCCTGATCTTGGGCATCCTCGTAATTGTTTCCTCGGGCTTGATATGGGCCAATGTCTCGATCCACTACGTTTTCGAGCGACGGGCATTCCATCATGTGAGAGGCGTGCTGGACTTTGCCTACCATGCAAGCACCTTCTCCATGGCGCTGGCGATGTTCTTGATTCTGTTTGAGCGTTTGCCCCACCGGCCGATGCGGTTCCGCGAAGTATTCCCGAGCGCTTTGCTCACTGCCATTTTCTGGGAAGGTGCCCGGTCGCTCTTCACTCTCCTGCTTCCTCTATTCAATTACCGTCAGGTCTATGGCTCCATCGGCGTTGTGGTCGCCTTGATGACCTGGGCCTATATTTCCTCGGCTGTGATCCTCTTCGGCGCTGAGGTTTCGCGTTCCCTCTACCGGACGCTCAAGTTGCCCGCGCCATCCGCCCAGCCTATTCCGTCTCCCGCGGACGTCCTGTAACTGCGCACGGCGAGCGACGCTCCCCTGACCTCAATCCTCACCGCGCCGTCAAGGTCGGTTCGGAAGACTTGCGCTCCCGCTGAGAGAAGCCGATTGAGCGTCTGAGGACTCGGCTGGGTCCCAGGACCTCCTCGTCCGACGCTGACAACTGCGATTTGCGGGGAGACACGGGCAAGAAACTCCGGCGTTAACGACGATTTGGCCCCGTGCCGGCCCACGAGAAGGACTTGGCTCTTGATTCGAACCTCTTCCCGCGCGAGTTCGTCTTCCGCTTTGTCACCGATATCGCCGGGAAGGATGACGCTCGATTCTCCGCTCGAAATCCGCAGGGCCACCGAATTCAAATTTGAGGAATGGAGTGTTGCCGTCTGCCCGGCCGATGGCGGCGCCGGAGGCCACAAGATCTCGATGGAATTTGGCCCGTGCGCGATCCGATCTCCGGCACTGATTATTCGACCGGCTACACCGCGCTCCCGCATCACGCTGAGGAGGGCTTCAATGCCGGGCGTGGGCGAATTCGCACCGTGCCAGAATTGGCTGACTCGGAAGTTCCTCACAACGGCCTCGAGCCCGCTCAGGCGATTTTCAGCCGCGTCGGTTGCGACCAGGAAGTCAAGCTTTTTGATCCCGCGCGACCACAGGTAAGGCGAAACGATTTCTTCTCCGGGGTCCCAGCGTCTTCCTTGGAACGCGCCCTCGCGGGTGGAGCGGCCGCCCTTCCCGCAAGCGTTGACGAGCATCGTAGATTGGTCGGGGAGCACCAGGAAAACGGCGTCGCCTCCCCCGCAATCGAGCGCGGTGACTTCCAGCACGCCCTGGGGAAGCGGGGGCGCAAACGGATAGAGGGATACGAGGACGGCAAATAGGCCCAGCGACGCGAGACATGTCCAAAAAATGCGGCGGTGCTTGTCCAGCGCCCAGGCAGCCGCGATCACGGAGAGAGCAAATCCCCAAGCCACCCACGGAGGCGGCTCGGGCACGCGGTAGGAAAGCCACTGGGGCAAATGAGGAAGGTCCGTTAAGGCGAACAGGATCGTCATGACCGGGGTAAGCGCTTTAACGACCCAGGACGCCGCAGCGGGGACGAGGGCGGACAGAAGTATTGTCGGGAAGGCTAGCCCGAGGAGGAGCGTCATCACCGGGATCGCCAGAGCATTCAGACCAATTCCAGCGTAGGTTACGCGATGGAAAGTCTCGGCCATGGGAAGCAGCAAACCGAGTTGTAGAACTGCGGAGAGCAGGAGCATATTCGCAATCCAAAGGCCGGCCCTTGCGGGTCCGGTCACTGCCGCAGCCGCAAGCTCCGGATGACGCTCCAGATAAGAAAATCTCCTTTTGAGTTCCGAGACCAAGGAACGCACGTCCAGTCTGAACTGAACCAGTCGAGGCTCAAGGGCAAGATCCAAGTCGAGCTGATCGAGTCCCCGGAGGGCGCGGCGGAAAGGCTCGGTCGTGCGATCGAGTATCGGCCTGACCAGTCCGACGATGAGCAGCGCCGCGGCAAAGGATAATTGAAATCCCGATTCGAACAGCCAGGGGGGCCGGTAAATCAACAAAACCAGCGCGGCGAGCCCAACTGAGTTGAGGGCGGCGTGGCCTCGGTAAAGGACTCGCGCCGCGAGGTAGGCTGAAATCATAAGGGTCGCCCGAAGCGTCGGAGCTCGCTGTTCCACGACCGACGCGTAGCAAATTAGAAAAGCCAGCACCAGGAGCGACCGCCAGGACTCGCCCACGCGGAGGAGGCGCAGGAAAGACCCGGCCAGAAAAGCCAGCAGCCCTACGTGAAGACCGGCAATCACCAGGAGATGGTAGAGGCCGACCTTGCGGAAATCCTCAACCGTGTCGGAATCAAGAGAAGAGCGGTCCCCAAGAAGCACGGCCTTCAGCACCGCGCCGTTGCGGCCCTCGGCCGACCATGGCGGATACATCTTGTCAATCACCAGAAGCAGGCGCCGACGGGTGCTCGCCAGGAAAGTAGAGATTGGGTAGGAGCCTTTGGCAGGCAATCTTTCCATCAGGAGCGGTGTCCTGATTGTTCCGACCCAGTAAAGGTCTTCGATGGACTCCATCCAACGGCGGAAATTAAAGGCGCCGGGGTTTTGGTAAACCTGAGGCCTCCGGAGCTGGACCAGCGCTCGCACGGAATCGCCATACTGAAGACGAAGCGAGTCCGGGCTCGCGGCATCCTCGGAATCCACGGAATCCCTTCGCGGGGAAGATGACTGACGTGGTTCGGGGGGAAACGGAACTCAAAGAGCTGCGCCGCGATAGCTCCGGCTGCAATGAAACCGCCTAAAGCCAGCAGGAAGGAGAGAGTCCTCTTGCCCCTCCGGAGCGCAATCAGTCCCACCAATAAGCAGCCCGAACAGCCGAGAAGAAGCGGGCTCCCCGGGAGCTTCGCAAGCCCGGGGCGCGTGACCGCGATCCCAAGCGCAAAGCAGGACGCCACCGCAGCCAGAGGACTCAGCTCGAATTCGGAAGGTCGGAGCGGCTCAGACGGGCGAGGCATTCGATGTGGTAAGTCTGCGGGAAAAAATCGAACAATTCAATTGAATCCAGCCGGTAGCCTCGTTCTGTAAGATACCTGAGGTCCCGGGCAAGAGTGGGCGGGCTGCAGGAGACGTAATGAATGCGCCTGGGCCGCAAGCGAATGAGAATTTTCAATGTGCCGACGTCAACTCCGGCGCGCGGCGGGTCCAGAACCGCCAGCCCGGCGTCCGTTTGCGCAAGGCGTCGCAGAAAATCGAAGACTGGTTCTCGAGCAATCCGAATATTCTCCAGCGCATGGGCCTGCGCGCTCGCAGTAAGGTCCGAGGCGGATTTCGAGTTTCCTTCGACGGCTATCACTTGAGTAAACCTTTGGCCAAGTGGCAGGGTGAACAGACCGACTCCGGCGAATAAATCCAGAGCCATATCTCCGGACTGCCTTTCCGTAACACGAGCGACGAATTCGGGTAGGAGGAACCGGGAAGCCTGGAAGAAAGACCCGGGGCTGATTCGATATCGAAACTCGCCGACCTGATAAATCAGGGCCGGTTCGCCAAATACCTGGTGGGCCTGTCCCCGCTCGATGGCAACGCTCGATACGCCGGGCAACCGGGCGAGACACATCCGGGCGAGTGTTTCACCGTTTTGACCCTCCATCTTGCCTCGCATTGTCAGCATCACGCGTTCGTCCCCGTCATTGGCAAGGAGCTCGATTTCAAGACACCCTGACAGGGGGACCGACCACTCTTCCCGACGGAGGTCCTTGATGATCGCATTGAGCCGCGGCGAAAGGATCAGGCATGCATCCACAGGACAGAGGCGGTGCGAGTCGGCTTCGAAAAAGCCGACCACCACTCGGCCGTCGGCCTGGCGCGCGACCTTCAACCGGGCCTGGTTCCTGTAGTTCCACGGGGGGCCAGCGTGAAGCTCCACCTCGCCTTCCCACGGAATTTTCCCGATGCGGCGCAGGGTTTCGCGCAGGATTTCCTTTTTCCAGGATGCCTGATGAGCAGAGCTCAAGTGTTGGAGCTGGCATCCGCCACACCGACCGAAGTAGGGACAAGGAGGGACAACGCGCTGGGGGGCGGGCTCAAGAATCCGCAGCGGCCGCGCGTGGACCACCCCTTTGGCCACGCGGACAGGCTCGACCTCCAGCCGTTCGCCGGGGAGCGCGCGCGGGACGAGCACCGGCCGACCCTGGTAATATCCGAGGGCCTCCCCTCCATAGACCAGTTTTTCCGGAGAGAAATCAAATGGCAAGGAAATGCGACCCGAACCCGCCCTGCTCCATGCGGGGAGCGAGAGACCTTGAAGTTGCCCCGACACCTCTCAGAAAGTCGAAAAGAGGCCCTAGAGGTAGAACAAACTTAAGCGTGGGACCTGGTAGTGTTCAAACAGGCGTTTTTTCAGGAACTGCCGCTCGAGCGATTCAATCTGTGCAGCGGTCATCGTTCGGCGGCAGCGCGCAAGCTCGCGCTCTATTTCCCGGCGGAATTCGGCGAGCGACTCGACCGAGGAAGCTCGCGTCAGCGCAGCCGTAAGTTTTTCCTCTACCGCGGTAAGGTGTCGCTCAAGCTCTTCGAGGTCGGCAAGGGATTTTTCGAAATCTTGCGTTCCGATGCCCCTCAGAGCGGCAGCGGACTCCGCCAGGTCTTCTGCCAAGACCTGGCCACCGTTTTGCCGGCCAAGTCGTGAGGCTTTTTCGAGCCGACCGGCGTTGCGCTCGAGGTAGGCCCGGATTTCCGCGGGCTGGAACGGAGCTGGGCTCGATTTTTCCTTCCGCTGACTCCGGCCTCCTCCTTCGGAGGCGCTTAATTCTTCCGCAGCTTGGAGGATATTCTGAGTGCAATAAGCGAGGCTATTGACCCTCCTGAATCGGGCAGGGCGTCGCGCGAATTTTTCGAATGCGCGCTCGATGCCGAGGAGCACAGCTTCAAGCGGGAGCCCGGCTTCCTTCCAGGATTCAATCAGTGCCCAATCGAGGGTTGAAAGAAGGTTCGGAGTTCCCCGGCAACGGCGAAAGCACTCTTCAATTTCAGTGAAGTAGTTGAAATAGTTTTCCAACGCCACAGACCTATTTGTGGTGGACGCCCTGCTGGTTGCGCTCGTAAATAATCCTCAGGCCTTCGAGTGTCAAGGATGCATCCACAGGAGGCTTGTATTTGGAGGCCCCGGCGATCAACGTCGCCTGCCCTCCGGTGGCAACGACCTTCGTGTTCTCCCCCAGGAGAGCGCAAAGGCGGTCCAGGATTCCGTCCACCATCCCCACGGCTCCGTAGAATAGGCCCGATTGCATGCTTCCCACAGTATTGGTCCCGATCAACCGCTGCGGTTCCCTGATTTCCACGCGCGGCAGCCGCGCGGCATGCTCAAAAAGCGCCTCGGAAGAAATCCCGATGCCGGGGGCAATGACGCCCCCCAGGTACTCGCCTTTTTCGGACACCGCGTCGAAGGTGATGGCGGTGCCGAAATCCACCACAATGCACGGCCCGCCGTATTTCTCGAAGGCCGCCACGCTGTCGGCAATGCGGTCTGCGCCCACCTCCTGGGGATTGTCGTAATGGATCGCCATTCCGGTCCGGACGCCGGGGCCGAGAAAGAGGGGAGTCAGGCTGAAAAACTTTGAGGCCATTTCTTCCAGGACTGCGTTCAGCGGCGGCACCACGCTCGAGATCATGATCCCTGAAATCTGGCCGCACTGGAGGCCATCCAGCGTAAATAAGTTTCGGATCAGGATGCCGTACTCATCGGCGGTTTGCGCGCGATTGGTCGTCAGACGCCACTGGGCGCGAAGGTTTTCGCTTTCGAAGACCCCCAGCACCGTGTTCGTGTTGCCGACGTCAATAACCAGCAGCATGGATTTTCCGGTAGCGCTCACAGGTTGACGGTTCGATTCGGCGATCAATCGCCGGCGGTGCTATTCGGAGCTATTTTACTTCGATTATCGCCCCGGATACCAAGGACTCCTCCCGGCCGTCGTCGCGGCGGACTCGCAAGGCGCCATTTGGTTCCAGGCACACAGTCGTTGCCTGGAAGCCGCCGGAGTTCGAGGCCACGCGGATTCGTTTTCCGGTGGCATACGTCGAAGCGGCCGTCCAGCGGCGGGCGATGGCCACTCCCCCTTCATCCAGCAGCAGGTGGTACTTGCGTTCCAGTTCCTTCAGCAAGGCCACCAGGATATGCGCGCGCGAATACGGCCTTCCCCCTTCAATCTTCAGCGAAGTCGCCACCGTATTGAGCTCCGAAGGCATTTCGGAGTGGTTGACGTTGATGCCGATCCCGAGGACAACGGCATTGAGTCGGTCAACCTCCGCATTCATTTCCGTCAGGATCCCACAAACCTTCTTGCCGTCAACAAGGAGATCGTTGGGCCAGCGGATATCTACCGGCAGGCCGGTGCTGGTACTGATCGCCTGGTGAGCGGCCACGGCAGCCATTAGAGTGAGAATAGGGGCCGTGCTGGGAGGGAGCGCGGGCCTCAAAATAACCGAGACATATATGCCACTGGACTTCTCCGAATACCAAGTTCGGTCAAAACGGCCGCGACCCGCAATCTGTTCCTCCGCGACCACGACCGTCCCGTGGGGCGCGCCTTCTCCGACCAGCTTCAGGGCGACGCCGTTGGTCGAATCGACTCTGAAATAGTGCATAATCTTGCGTCCGATTTCGTTGTCGCCCAGTTCATGCCG
>QHZM01000495.1 GCA_003224665.1 Acidobacteriota bacterium | reverse complement strand
GAGGTCCGGATGGCGGCGGTCTTGGGCCTGGGCCGGCTGCAGGACCCGCGAGGCCTGCTGGCGCTCGTGACGATCGCCTCCAAGCCGTCCAGCGAAATTCCTGACTTCACCCTTGCGGCGGCTCTCGCCGGGTGCGCCCAAAAATCTCCAGGCAGCCTGGCCAACCTACTCCGGGCTCGAGAGACTCGGGCCCGCGTGATCGGCACGTGGGCGCTTTCCGAAGTCGCCGACCGGACGGTCCTCCGATATCTCCTCGCTGCCGCGCGCGATCCTGAGCCCGAGGTCCGCGCGAAGGTCGCGCGGGCGCTGGCCCGCATAGACCACCCTCAATCGATCGAAGCCCTGCACCGCATGGCCGGCGACCCGATCTGGTTTGTCCGCGTCCGGGCGCTCGATGCGCTGGGCAAGCTTCAGGCGCGGTCGGAGGAAGAGACGGCGCTTGCGAGTCTTGGAGACAAAGTACGCGAAGTTCGTTACCGCGCTGCAACTGCGCTCCGCCAGGTCGGCGGGACGAGAGGAGACCTCGTGGCCAAAGCCCTCGCAGCCCGGTCCCGTTTGAGCTTTGACAGCCTGATCTCCGAGTGGGACCGGGAAGGCTTCCTGTGGTTGCTGGTGGCGGGGCTTTCGACGCGTGATTTCCCGAGTTTCCTTCAAAGCCGGGAGACGCTCAAATTGTTGATCGGGGCCGGCGTGGTCCGCGCCCTCACTCATCTGATTCTGGTCTATCCCGACGTCAAACTCAGGCTGAGGCTGCTTCGCCTGTTCCTGGAAGTCTCTTCGCCGTCCACCCAGGAAGAACTGATTGCCCTCGCAGACGGGCCGAGGTGCGACCGTCGCGTGGCCGCGGCGATTAAGAGGATCCTGACCGGCCCGGACGCCCGGCGGAGCGCCGGCGTGAATCCGTCTCCGGCTTAGGCCACCATGATGACTGCCTGGCGGGACTACTTCGTTCTGGGAATTCAGGGGCTGATCTTTTTCTATTTCATCACGCTCAACGGTCTGTATCTGGTCCTGCTGCTCTTGTCCGCCGCGTGGTGCAGGCGTTACAAGAAAAAGGCGGCCCTCCATCCGATTGATTTCGACGCTCTGGAGAGCCTGAAGCGCCTGATCCCACCCGTCACTCTGATTGTCCCTGCTTACAACGAGGAGCGAGTCATCGCGCAGAGCGTGAGGTCGCTCCTGGGGATCGAGTATCCCCGGATTCAGATCGCGGTGATCAACGACGGCAGCACGGACAACACGCTCGAAGAACTCACCCGGTCGCATTAACTTTTGCGAGAGCCCTTACTTTTTGGCCATGGACGCCGATTCGGTGGTTGAACCGGAAGCCCTCACTTACGCTGTGCGCGCCATCCTGGAAGACCCGGAAAGAGTCGTGGCGGTCGCCGGCATCGTGCGGGGAGTGAACGGGTCCATCGTGGACGGCGGCCGCGTCCGCAGTCCCAGCCTGCAACTGAACCTCTGGGTCGTCATGCAGACGATTGAATACGTTCGGAGCTTCCTGGCCGGCCGCGCGGGCTGGAGCCAGATCAACGGATTGCTTATGGTATCCGGAGCCTTCGGCCTGTTTCAGAAAGCGGCCTGCGTCAAGGTGGGCGGATATAGCACTAAGACCGTCACGGAAGACCTGGAGCTGGTGGTGAGGCTGCATCGCTACGCGCGCGAGCACAAACTTGATTGGCGGGTGGTCTTCGCTCCGGACGCCGTCTGCTGGACTGAGATGCCCTCGAGCGCCGCCGTGCTCAGCCGCCAGCGCAAGCGCTGGCATGAGGGACTGTGGCAGACCATTGCCGCTCACCGGGCGATGTGTTTCCGCCCGCGGTACGGGGTTGTGGGCATGCTGTCCATGCCCCACCAAGTCATCCACGAGGCTGGAGGACCCTTTGTGGAATTATCAGGCCTGGTCCTGCTTCCTCTCGCTTATTTCCTGGGCATGCTCAGCTTCAAGGCATTTGTCCTGTACATGGCCTTCGCCTTTTTCTTCAGTATCGTTTTTTCCCTGATGGCGGTCTTGATTGACCAGACTCTTTTCCCTCGTCACCGTTTCCCTCGCGACGCGCTGCTCTTGCTCGTCTTCGCGCTGATCGAAAACTTCGGCTACCGCCAGCTCTATCTTTCCTGGCGGCTTGCCGCGTCGTGGAATTACCTCTTCGGGAAGATTTCCTGGCGGGCGTCCACGCGGACGGGGTTCGCGACCAGGGCTTAGCCACACCTCTTCTCTGTTTAACTCGTTCGAGTTTGGGAGGGACCGGAGCGAGAGGAAGCTCGCGAGCTCAGGTGGGGTGAATTTCCGGCGCCGGCTGGGGCACGCTTGGGCTGCGGGCCTTTTCTCTTTTCGCCGCCAAAATGCTCTCGGCCTCCGCCAAAACGGCGTTCGCGTCCCTTCCTGCTTCATAGAGTGCGAGCCCCGAGTCCACGACGAGGTCGCGGAGCCGGCTCGATGCCCGGCATGCCTCGCCCAGACGCCGGATGAATGCTTCGCTTCCCTCAACGTCCGTGCGAGGCAGCAGGCAGAGAAACTCATCCGGCCCGTAGCGCAAAATACTGTCGGACCGCCGCACCGTCACCTGGAGCGTGCGGGCCAACTCCTTCAGCACCACGTCTCCCGCAAGGTTGCCTTCTTTGTCGTTGATCTTGCTGAATTCTCGAATGTCAAACAGGACCAGGCACAGCGGAATCCGGTAGCGGTCAACCCAACTCGTTTCCCGCTGGAAGATATCCGGCAAGGCGCGGCGGTCCAGGACACCCGTCAGCGTGTCCCAAGGATAATCGGCACTCAGTCGGTCGGCGTCCGCGGCAATGGTCAAAATGAAATTGCGCAGCTCCATCAATTCCCGCGCCTTGACGATGATGTAGACGGATTCAAGGACCACCAGGGCCAGCAGTCCCAGAATCAGTTGCGGGAGGACTTCGAGGACCCGCGGCTCGAGGGTGTAGACCCGCCACTTCAGGGCGGGATAGAAAAAGACGAGAATGGCGAGCGCGAGCACGAGGGTGACGGTGATGCTCAGGGCCCAAAGGTGCCAAACTCGCCTGTCGATTTGAGCGAGTTCCCGGCGCTGCTCCCTGCGGCCCTTGCCGAGCTTCGGAGCTTCCGGCCGGCCGGATTTGGCTTCTGTGGACTTGTCTTTCGTCGATTCCCCCTTTGCCCCCGGAATTTTCATCGGCGGGACGGCTTCAACGATGAACAGGAAAAGGGAAAAAAGAATGAGCATGCCGGTCATCACTTGGAGGCGGCTCCAGTTTCCGGCACAGCCCGGAAGGTCAGGGATTGAA
>QHZM01000494.1 GCA_003224665.1 Acidobacteriota bacterium | reverse complement strand
AGTTTTTCTTGAGGCGTCCCCCATCGACGTTTCGTCCCTTCTCCGCGAAAAGCTGTTCGAGCGCGTCGAAACCGTTGTGCTGACCTCTGCGACCCTGGCGGTCAGCGGCACGTTCGATTTCGTCAAGCGCCGGCTGGGAATTGACCACGCGAAGGAAAAGATCTTGGAATCGCACTTTGACTACGGGACCCAGGCACTGCTCTACACGCCGCTTGCCCTGCCCGATCCAAGGACGCCTGATTTCCCGCGGCAGGCGGCGGAGGAGGTGGTGCAACTCCTCAAGACTTCCCGCGGGCGCGCCTTCGTCCTTTTCACTTCCCATCAGCAAATGCGGGATGTCTATGAGCGCGTCCGGCCGAGGGTGCGCTACCCGATGCTGCTGCAAGGGACGGCGCCCCGGACTGCTCTGCTCGAACGCTTTCGCTCGACTCCGCACGCCGTTCTCTTCGCCACAAGCTCATTTTGGCAGGGCGTGGACGTCCAGGGACCCCAACTGAGCGCGGTCATCATTGATCGCCTCCCGTTTTCCGTGCCCACGGATCCCGTCGTCGCGGCCAGGATCCGCCTGATCAACGAAGACGGGGGCAGTGCCTTCACCGATTATCAGGTCCCCCAGGCCGTCATCGCGCTGAAGCAGGGACTTGGCCGGCTGATTCGCAGCCGGAAAGACCGCGGCATTCTCGCCATCCTGGACCAACGATTGGTGCGCAAGCAGTACGGCAAAATATTCTTTGACAGCTTGCCGGGTTATCAGAGGGCAAACCGGCTGGAAGAGGTCAAGGCGTTCATGCGAGAATGCTAGTCGGGCGTCGTTGCGGGCGCGCCTCTTCCTCTAAAAGGCGCGATCGTGAGAGTGGTTCTTGAAGCCGCTCGCAATCTCCGCCCTGATCCCTGGTCTTCCTTTACACTGGGGACAACCCGGGAAGATAGAACTGAGGCCGGATGTTTGAAATATCCGTCGAATATGCCTTCGCGGCAGGCCACGCGCTGCGAGGCTACAAAGGAAAGTGCGAGAACGTTCACGGGCATAATTACAAGGTTGGAGTGACGGTTGCCGGTGACCAGCTCAACTCGATCGGCTTGCTGATGGACTTTGCAGCCCCAGCTCCGTCCCCACGGTCTGCGCGTCGAGGCTTTGACAGTTTGGGAAACTGACACCACTTCAGCCACGTATCGCCCGCCGGAGTGAAAGCCCTCTTTGCCCATCAACCGCTGGGTCGCTCGGTGAAATCATCGAGGCGAGGATTTTCCGAATAATCGGTTAGGGAGTTATCGTGCCTTGGGGAATTGCTTTGGTTCGAGTAGGGCCGAGGCCACGCACCAGAGCGCTACCATGTCCAGAAGGCGACGGCAGGGTGTATTTCAGCCTGATGCCGGTGCGTACACAAGCCTTCGTGGCAGCAATAGACGTCTTCGCACCAGCGGCACTTGGTGAGGCGGTCCTTCTCACGGACCGTTCCGCAGACCGAACAGACTTCGAGCATTTCGGCAACGACATGGCGAGAATAAGTCCGCCAAGTCTCCAGGGCTTCGTGTTCCTCTCGAATCTTCGCCAATTCGTCTTTGTTCATCGTTGCCCGGCTCCAATTCCTCTGGGAGATTTGATGCAAAAGAGTTGCCAATCGCCAGCCACAAAATGAATACCCCCGTGAAAGGCATTAACTCCTTCATTTCCAATCGGCTAGATCGATTAAGTGTCTCGAAGTTATCTGCGGCCAGTGGAGCCTGAAGACGACACTTTGCGCGCCTTCTTACCCCATTTGCGTCACCCGGCCACCGCGCGAGGATCCTTCATGTCCGCCCTTTGGGGGACTGAAATCGAGTAAAATTGTGCTCGGAAGCCTTGACAAATCAGGGCTGGCGGCTGCCTGAATGGTCGTTACGGAAATTTTCAAGTCGATCCAAGGCGAGTCCACCTTCGCCGGCCTGCCTTGTGTGTTCATTCGTCTGACCGGGTGTAACCTTCGCTGCCACTGGTGCGACACTGCCTACGCGTTTTACGGGGGGCAGAGAATGTCGGTCGAAGAAGTCATTGGCCGGGTGCGACAGCTCGGCGGGAAACTGGTGGAACTGACAGGCGGCGAGCCTCTCCTTCAAAAGGAAATTTACCCGCTCAGCGCGCAGCTTCTCTCCCAAGGCTACCGCGTCCTCATCGAGACCAGCGGAGAGCGGTGCGTCGGCGACCTTCCCCGGCCCGTGGTCAAAGTGGTGGATGTGAAGTGTCCGGGGAGCGGTGAGAGTGAGAAGTTCTGTTTTGACAACCTGGCCGTCCTCGAGCGCAAAGACCAGGTGAAGTTCGTCATCCTCGACGAGAATGATTACAGGTACGCCCGGGATTTTATGAAGAGGCACGACCTCCGCAGCCGAGTGGACGAAGTGATCTTCTCGCCGGTCTTCGGCCGACTCACCCCGCGCGAGCTGGCCGAATGGGTCCTTCGGGATGGACTGGAAGTGCGTATGGGACTGCAGCTCCACAAGTTCATCTGGGACCCGGATGCCCGCGGGGTCTGATGGGCAGAAGGCGGCACGCAGTAATCAGTAGGCAGTAGGTAGAAAGCGAAAGCCCTTTTTCTGTATCGATGAGTGAGAGGCGGACGACGATGGACGACGGGCCGCGAACGACGGACAAGCCTTTGGCGGTTGTCCTGGCGAGTGGCGGCATGGACAGTTGCGTGACGCTGGCCATCGCTCATCAGGACTACGGGCTGGCGATGCTGCACGTGGCTTACGGACAGCGGACCGAGGG